>NZ_JBARYR010000001.1:0-18466 GCF_049648075.1 Rubrivirga sp.
AGTTGAGCGCCGAAAAGATGGACTTCTTGATCTCACCCGCGTAGTTCGTCCCCCCGATCAGGACCAGGCCGCGACCGAGATGGAGCGTCACGAACGTGGACGAGTTGAGCTCGCCGGCGATCGCCTCCGTCGCCTTAAAGTCGCACAGGTCGAGGACGGTGTAGTCGGGCTCAAAGTCCTCGAGGTCGTCCGTCGAGGCCGGGCGCAGGAACATGTTGTAAGCGAACTTGGAGTGCCACGCTTTCTCCGTGATGACGCGGACCCGAACGCGGTAGCGCGGGTCGGCCCCGGCGTAGCAGTCGCGGACGAAGAGGTCGCGGCCCGTCGCGTACCGCTTCATGGCCTTGTGGAGCCCGTCGAACGCCGCCTCTGAGATCGGCCGGTTGGTCGAGCCCCACGCGACGTCGTCCTCAGTGGAGGGCTCGCGCACGATGAACCGGTCGTTCGGGGAGCGTCCGGTGTGCGGGTCGGTCCGGGTCGCGAGCGGGCCACCCGCGGTCAGGCGACCCTCGCCCCGGCGAACGGAGAGCTCTACGAGCCGGGCAGGGGAGAGGTTGTAATACACCGTCTGGGTCCGGTCGAGGCCGAGGTCGGCGAGGTGACGGAGGACGGGTTCAGGGGCGTTCATGCAATAGAGGGGGACGTTCAGGAAGCGCTTCCAGAACTTGGACGCGTCAGCTCTGCAAGAGTGCCGAAGGTACAGGGGGTGCCGGTGCTTCTGACCCGGGCGAATGGCCAACACACGCTATCTTCGCTCCGACCGTTCTGTGCTCGCATTCGTCATTTCAGGCCTTAATGATTCGTTTTTCTACGCTCGCCCTTATCGTCGCCGTTTCCGCCAGCGCTTCGGCCCAGGTGCCGATCCAGGTTCGGTTGGACGCCGGGACGTTCCGCTACACCGAGGACCTAACGCTCGTCGAGGTGTACTTGTCGATCGGCGCGCACACGCTCCCGTTCCAGCAGACTGAGGACGGATTCACAGCCCAGGTGCCCGTTCGCGTTCAGTTGATGCCGTCCGCGACAGCCGCGCCGGACGAGGCGTCGCGGACTCCCATCTTCGATGAGACGCTCCCGCTCTCGTACGTGATCGCGGACACCACGGCATTGACCTCGGGTCAGGTGTTCGTCGAGCAAGTCCGGCTCGCCGCTGCACCCGGCGAATACGAGCTCGACGTTACGATGACGCCAACGGGTGGCTCGGAGGTGAGGCTCGCCCGAGACCTTCGGATTCCCGCATACGCTTCAGGAGACCAGACCAAGATCTCGTCGGTACAGCTTGCGTCGAGCATTCAGGCGTCGTCCGATCCGTCCGACCCTCTTTCGAAGAGCGGGCTCGCGATTCGCCCGAACCCGGACGCGTTCTACGGAGGTGGGCAGTCTGTCCAGTACTACGCCGAGGTCTACGCGCCGCCCGCCGACGGAGACGACTACACGCTGCTCTCGTTCGTCGCTGAAACCGACGGGGGGAGCGCGCTCCCGGGCCACCAGAACCGCGTTCAGCGCGTGTCTCGGCCGGTAGACGTCGTCGCCGGACAAATGGACGTGTCGACGTTGCCGAGCGGTATCTATCACCTCCGTCTCGTCGTGCTCAACGACGCCAACGAGTCGGTTTCCGAGCAGAGCAAGCGGTTTTACGTCATCAACCCGGACGTCGAGCGGACGGTGGTCGCGGCGAACGAGATGAGTCTTGAGGAGACCTTGTTTGCCTCGATGGGCGAGGAGGAACTCGAACTCAACGTGCGTCACGCCGCCGTGATCGCGACCAACCAAGAGCAGGCGGAGATCCGTGCGATCCAGACGGACGACGACCGGCGTCGTTTTTTGGCGGCGTTCTGGTCTCGCAGGGACACGGATAGCGTTACGAGCGTCAACGAAGCGAGGCGGGCATTCTACCAGCGGCTCAACTTCACCGAGGACCGCCTCCGCGAGTTCGGAGCGGCCGGTTTCGAGACGGATCGAGGGCGCGTCTACCTGACCTACGGGCCGCCGACCGAGATCGAACGCCGCATCTTCGAGGCCGACGCCTACCCGCACGAGCTCTGGCTCTACGACAATATTCCGGGGGAGGGGCGCTCGGTGTTCGTCTTCGTGGCCCGGTTCTCGAATGACCAGTTCGACCTGCTCCACTCTGACGTGGTCGGCGAGGTCTCGATCCCGAACTGGGAGATGGAGATCATCCGCTAGCGCTCGTCCTCGAGGGCGGCGGCCTGCACTCGTCCTCGAGGGCGTTACCCGACACAGACGTACGTGCGGTATGACGTTCGTCCTCGAGGCCGCGCGTCAAGGACGTAGCCGGCCGTGACCTCGATGTCCCCGAGCGAGGGGCCTCCCCGTAGCTTTCGGTCCCCCCACCTGATGCTACATGACCGAGCCGTTCACGCGCGTCGCCGCGCTCCGCGAACACGTTGACCAGACCGTCACCCTCAACGGGTGGCTCTACAATTCCCGTGGCTCAAAGGGACTTCGGTTCCTCGAGGTCCGCGACGGCTCGGGAATCGTTCAAGTCGTGGTGCGAGAAGACGAAGTCGATGGCGCGTCCTGGGACGCGTCCGGTGAGCTCACGCAAGAGAGCTCGTTACGTGTCGTCGGCGTCGTGACGGCCGACGAGCGGCAGCGTGGCGGCGTCGAGATTGTCGCCTCGTCGGTCGAGGTGCTGGCGTTGGCCGAGCCCTACCCGATCACGCCCAAGGAGCACGGCGTCGAGTTTCTGGGCGACCGCCGGCATCTGTGGCTCAGGAGCCAGCGGCAGTGGGCCGCGATGCGCGTGCGCAACCGGATCATCACCGCGATCCACGGTTACTTCCAGGGCCAAGGCTACATCCAGATGGACGCCCCGATCCTGACGGGGAACGCCGTCGAGGGGACGAGCACGCTGTTCGAGCTCGACTACTTCGGCGAGCCCGCCTACCTCACCCAGAGCGGCCAGCTCCACGGCGAGGCCATGGCGATGGCGCACGGCAAGATCTACACCTTTGGCCCGACGTTCCGGGCTGAGAAGTCCAAGACCCGCCGTCACCTGACCGAGTTCTGGATGATCGAGCCCGAGATGGCGTTCTACGACCTCGCCATGAACATGGAGGTCGCCGAGGAGATGCTGGTGGCCATCCTGGATGCCGTCCTCGAGGACAGCCGCGACGATCTCGAGATCCTGGGCCGCGACGTCGGCAAGCTCGAGGCGGCGAGGCAGGCGCCGTTCCCTCGGCTCACCTACACCGAGGCCGTCGACCTGTTGACGAGCGACGAGACGCAGACGATGCTCGACGCTGAAATCGCCGGCCTCGAGGACGAGCAGGCCGCCCTCGAGGACGAGCGCGACACCAGCCGCGCGGGATACGGTCAGGCGAAAAAGGGCGTTAAGCGTCGGATCGACGCGCGCGAGATCGAGATCAACGGCCGGCTCGACGAGATCACGGAGTCGCTCCGAAACCTGCCCCAGTGGAAGGAGAGCGCTGCGTCGTTCGAGTGGGGCGCCGACTTTGGCGGGTCGGACGAGACCGTCATCACGCGACACTTCGACACGCCGATCCTGGTCCACCGGTACCCCGCCGTGGTCAAGGCGTTCTACATGAAGCGCGACCCCGACGACGACCGACTCGCCCTCGGGATGGACGTGCTGGCACCGGAGGGGTATGGCGAGATCATCGGCGGCGGCGAGCGCGCGACCGACCTCCAGTTCTTGAGAGACCAGGTCGAGGCACACGGGCTGCCGGAGTCGGCCTTCGATTGGTACTTCGACCTTCGGAAGTACGGGTCCGTGCCGCACGCCGGCTTCGGGCTCGGCCTCGAGCGGATGGTCGCCTACGTGTGTGGCTTGCCGCACGTCCGCGAGACGGCTCCTTTCCCGCGCTTGCTCGGACGCCTGCACCCATAGTGTCGAAGCTCCCGCAGGTCCCCTACCGCGCGCTCCCCATCGATCCGGCCGAGTCGTCCTCGAGGGCGGACGCGTTGTTCGACGAGCTCGACGCGCGCCGCTCGCTCCGTGACTTCTCCGACCGCCCGGTCCCTCGCGAGCTGATCGAGCGTGCAATCCTGACGGCCAGCACAGCGCCGAGCGGCGCTCACATGCAGCCCTGGACGTTTGTGGCGGTGTCGAGCGCGGATATGAAGCGCAAGATTCGCGTCGCCGCCGAGGCGGAGGAGAAGGAGAGCTACGGCGGGCGCATGTCCGACGAGTGGATCGAGGCGCTCGCTCCCCTGGATACAACATGGGAGAAGCCGTTCCTGGAGACCGTCCCCTGGATCGTGGTCCTGTTCGCGCAGCGGTACGGCCTCGAGGCCGACGGCTCGAAGCGGAAGCACTACTACGTGCAGGAGAGTTGCGGCATCGCGGCCGGCATGTTCATCACGGCCCTCCACCACATGGGCTTGGCTACGCTGACGCACACGCCCTCGCCGATGCGGTTTCTGACGGGTCTGCTCGGGCGCCCACAAAACGAGGCGCCCTACATTCTCTTTCCCATCGGGTACCCTGCCGAGGATGCGACCGTCCCTGACCTGGAGCGGAAGCCTCTCGAGGACGTGTCCGTGTGGTTCGACCCCTAGCCTTTCGATCGTATGCGCTGGTCCCTGTTGCTCGCCCTCCTCGCAACCGCCGCTGGTTTGGCTCAGGCGCAGCCGGCGTCCCAGCGGGTCTCGTCCTCGAGTGCAGATCTGCTGCGCCTCCCGCCGCTCGACAACGACGCCCTCGAGAGCCGTGCCGACGCCGCACGTCGGGCAGGGCCGGCACCGCTCCGGTTCGCAGAGCCCGTCGAGGTCGCCCTCGACGCGAAGCTGCGGACGGGGTGGTCCACGGCCCCCGACGGCACGAGGGTGTGGCGGCTCGTGGTGTCGTCGCCGGGCGCGTACTCGCTGAGCTTCGGGTTCGACCGGTTTCGACTCCCCCAGGATGCGTCGCTGTGGATCTACCCCGAGGGGCAGGACCCGGAGTACCGAGCGTTCACCGCGGCCGACAACGAGGCCCACGGCGAGCTGTGGACGCCGATCGTCCCGGGCGACCGGGCCGTCATCGAGCTCAACCTTCCGCCGGCGAAGCCGTCCGCCCTCGAGGACTACGAGCTAGAGTTGGGGCAGGTCAACCACGCGTTCCGGCCGGCACTCTTGACCGACGGCGAGAAGGCGGCTGCCGGTGCAGGGGCGTCGGGGTCGTGCAACGTCGACGTCGTGTGTCCTGAGGGCGACGACTACCGCGACATCATTCGGTCCGTCGGCGCGTACACGGTCCGAGGCGTCGACAGGTGTTCCGGGGCCGCTATCAACACGACGGTCGGCGACGGCCAGGCCCTGTTCCTGACGGCCGAGCACTGCGGCGTTACGTCCTCGAGCGCTTCACAAGTCGTGGTCTACTGGAACTTCCAGAACTCGACATGCCGAGCACCCGGATCGCCGGAGAGCGGTCGAAATGGGGACGGCGCGCGGACTCAGTTCAACACCGGGACCGTCATGCTGGCAGACGGCGCTGCCGCGGACTGGTCCGTCCTCGAGTTCGACGACCCGATCCTCGCCGAAGCCCTCGTCTACCTAGCAGGATGGGACCGCCGCGACGTCGCCCCCTCGATGGCCATCGCGATCCACCACCCGTCGGTCGAGGAAAAGCGGATCTCCCTCGAGGGCGACCCGACCTCGATTACAAACTACGCCTCCAACTCGCCGTCCTCGAGCGCGTCCTACATCCGCATCGCGGACTGGGACGTGGGCACGACCGAGGGCGGATCCTCAGGGTCGCCGCTGTTCGACTCCAACCGGCGGATCGTGGGACAGCTTTCGGGCGGAGCGGCCGCGTGCGGAAACGACGAGCCGGATTGGTACGGTCGGACTCACAGCGCAATGTTCGACGGCCTCGATGCGATTCTCGACCCGGGCGACACGGGAGCCGAGACGGTCGACGGCATGGACGCTGTTGCGAGCGCGAGCGCCGGTGCGACGGTGTCAGCCTCGAGGGCGCAACCTGGGGAGTCCGTCGGGTTCACGTTCAATGTCCTGAACCCGACGAGCAACGTGTACTCATCTGCCCGTGTCACAAACATCCTCCCCGTCGGCCTCACGCTCGACGGATCGGTCACGGCCTCGACGGGAGCGGCAACGGTGAGCGGTCAGGGGGTCACGTGGTCCGGGACGATCGGTGCCGGTACAGAGCTGGTACTTCGCTACCAGGCGCGTGTCGACGACGACGCGGTTGGAGCACTAACGAACTCGGCCACGATCACCCTCGGCGACGGCTCGTCCGACCTGCTGGCGGAGTCCGTCCTGACGGTCTTCCGCTCCCGGCCGGCTCCCGACGCGATCTACCAGGTCACGCCTAGCCTGCGGATCCCCGACGCGGGTTGCACGGCGTACGTCGACTCAGAGATCACTGTGACGGACGATTTTGTCTTAGACCGGGTTAGCGTCGGTGTCAACGCAACACACACCTACAGGGGCGACCTCAGCGTTCGTCTTACAAGTCCTTCAGGCACCAGGGTGGTACTCATCGACCGGATCGGAACGGGTGCGAACGGCTCGAACGCCTCCAACCTGGACGTGCTCATCGACGACGATGCCGTCCCTGGTGCGTTCGACGGCGGCGATCACTCGACGGCCTCTCCCTACTACGACATCGAAGGGGCGCCAGAGTCGGGGAGCCCTGGTGGAGCCGTCGGCGCGCTGTCCGAGTTCGCGGGCGAGTCCGCGGCGGGCACGTGGACCCTCGGCATCTGCGACGGGGCGTCCCAAGACCTGGGGACGCTCAACCGATGGAGCCTGCTGCTGGTCCGCTCCGGCCGAGAAAGCACCGAGACCCAGGAGGAGCCGCCCTCGAGGACGGCCCTCGTCCAGATCGTCGGCGCCAATCCCTTTGATGTGTCGACCGAGGCCCACATCGAGGTCGCAGGCGTTCAGCGCGTCCGCGCCGTCCTGATCGACGCCACCGGACGCGTCGTCCGCGCCGTCCTCGAGGGCGACGTCGCCGGCTCACGGACCGTCTCGATTCAGCGCTCGACGCTATCGGCCGGGTCGTACTTCCTTCACGTCGAAACGGAAGGACAGTCCCAGACGGTGCCGCTTACCGTTCTGCGGTAGCCCTGAACGCAGCGAGCCCTCCAGCTTGAGCCGGAGGGCTCGCAAAAGAGCGGACGAGCCTGGACTAGCTGTTTGCCCGGATCAGCCGCACGTTGTGGGCAGCGATGCCGGCCTTGCCTCCACGAACGTCGAACTGAACGGTGTCGCCACCGCTGAAGTCGCTGCCTTGGGCGTTACGTGTCGAAAAAGGGAGCGCGTGCTCGCTCCGAGCATGGCGGACGAAGCCGACGCCGCGGCGGGCGTTGAAGCGAGTGATGGTGCCCTGGATCATGTCAGGTTCAGGTTTCTGAAGGTTGAGGCCGGACAGTACGCACCAATCGGCCGTTCAATGCCCGCTATCGAGGGAGGCTCGACAAAGGGTTGATAGGTCTTGGTCGAAGAGAGCACGAGGCCGGGAAGAAGGGGTCGAGGCCTTCAGATGAACGCCCTCGAGGTCGATACAAACAGGGACTTCCGACCCGATGTCCCGACTGCTCGAATCCAGCGCTAGCCTCTCGGAGACCTCACCCCGCGTGGGTGAGGCGCTGCACGACGACGTCGCCGAGATCCTACCGCTGCGTCGGTGCATCACGGGCGACGGGCTCCGAGCCACCCTCGCCGCGATCGGCCGGCGTGTCCCGATCGAGGTCACGGAGGTGCCGAGCGGGACCGACGTCCTCGACTGGACGGTGCCCGACGAATGGTCGGTCCGCGACGCGTACGTCGCCCTCGAGGGACGGCGCGTGGTGGACTGGCAGGACTCGGCGCTCCACCTCGTCCAGTACTCTCAGGCGTTCCGCGGGCGCCTGACGTTCGACGACCTCCGCCCGCACCTGCACTCGCTCCCGGACCAGCCCGATCTCGTCCCGTACCGAACGAGCTACTACGGCGACTCGTGGGGCTTCTGCCTCGCGCACCGCGACCTCGAGGCGATCGAAAGCGCAGCCGGCCGCGACCGTGTCCTCGAGGTCGTCGTCGATGCCGAAAAACGGCGCGGCAGCATGAGCTATGGGGAGGTCGTCTTCGAGGGCGAGACTGACGCGGAGATCTTGCTCTCGGCTCACGCCTGCCACCCCGCGCTCGCCAACGACAACGCGGCATCGATCGCCGTGGCGACGATGCTGGCCGAGCGGCTTCTCGATAGGCCAAAGCCTCGGCACACGGTCCGGTTCGTGTTCGCACCTGGAACCATCGGAGCGATCACGTGGCTCGACCGCAACCGAGACCGGCTCGACCGGATCGTCGGCGGCTTCGTACTCGCCAACTTGGGTGACGCCGGGCCGATGGTCTACAAACGGTCGAGGCCGGGAACGCTCGGCACGCCGGCACCCGCCGACCGCGCCCTCGAGGTCGCCGCGCGAGACCTGGACGTCGCCCTCGAGGTCCGGCCGTTCGCGCCGACGGGCTACGACGAGCGGCAGTACGGCAGCCCCGGCTTCAACCTTCCGATCGGCAGGCTGACGCGGACGCCGCACGGCGAGTACCCCGAATACCACACGTCCGGCGACGACCTCGACCTGGTCAAGCCTTGGGCGCTCGAAGAATCCCTTTTCGTCCTCGAGGCCGCCGTCTGTGCCCTCGACGCCGACGCTCGGTATCTCAACCGCAAGCCGCACGGAGAGCCCCAACTCGGACGGCGAGGCTTGTACAACGCGTTGGGAGGGCCGGGGGCGTCGCAAGCCCAACAGGCCATGCTGTGGGTCCTGAACCTGTCCGACGGCGAGCACTCCGCCCTCGAGGTCGCCCAGCGCTCCGGTCTCCCGTTCGACGCCGTCCGACGAGCCATCGCCGCCCTCGAGGACGCTGACCTGCTGGCCCATGCGTGACCCCGACTTCGATCGCTACCGCGCGAGCCGTGAGCATCAGCGTCGCGCTCATCGCCTGATTCCGGGCGGCGCGCACACCTACGCCCGCGGCGACGACCAGATGCCAGAGTGGATGCCGGTCGTGATCGAGAGAGGGGACGGCGCCCACGTCTGGGACGTCGACGGCAACCGCTACATCGAGTACGGCCAGGGACTCCGGGCCGTCACGTTGGGACACGCCGAGCCGCGCGTCACCGAGGCCGCTCGCGAGTGGCTCGACCGCGGCGCGGGCTTCTCGCGTCCGGCGAGCGTCGAGCTCGAGGCCGCCGAGACGTTCCTCGACCTGATCGGCGCCGACTGCGTCAAGTTCTGCAAGGACGGCTCGTCGGCGACGACGGCCGCGGTCAAGCTGGCCCGCTCCGCGACCGGCCGAGACGTCGTGGCCGTGTGCTCTGATCAGCCGTTCATCTCCCAGGACGACTGGTTTATCGGAACGACGCCTCTCGACGCCGGCATTCCACAGTCCGTCAAGGACCTGACGGTCCAGTTTCCCTACGGCGACGTCTCCGCCCTCGAGGGCGTCCTCGATGAGCACCGGCCGGCGTGCGTCGTCATGGAGGCCGTCCGGGACGCGTCCGACCCGACGGACTACGTCCTCGACTGCATCGCCGCCTGCCGGTCACGTGGCGTCGTGTTCGTCCTGGACGAGATGATCACCGGGTTCCGATGGTCCGCACGCGGAGCGCAAGGTTTGTACGGTCTCGACCCAGACTTGTCGACGTTCGGCAAGGCGGTTGGAAACGGGCACTCTGTGAGCGCGCTCGCGGGGCGCCGCGAGCTGATGGAGCTCGGAGGCTTCGATACCGACCGAGACCGTGTCTTCCTGCTCTCGGCCACCCACGGCGCCGAGACGCACAGCCTCGCCGCCGCGATCGCCGCGATGCGCATCTCCGACCTCGAGGACGCGCCTGCCCAAATGATGCGTCAGGGCGCCCGGCTACGTGCCGGCGTCGAACGGGCCGTCTGCGACGCCGGCCTCGAGGGGGTCGTCGGGACGGCCGGGCGGGACTCGAACCTGGTCTTCTACACCCGCGGCCCCGATGGCGACGCGTCGCAGGACTACCGGACGTTGTTCCTCCAGGAGCTGACGCGGCGCGGCGTACTCGCGCCCTCGTTCGTCATCACGACCGCCCACACAGACGCCGTCGTCGACGAGACCGTCCAAGCCGTGGCGGGCGCTCTCGAGGTGTACGGCCGCGCCCTCGAGGCCGGGTCCGTCGAGGGCCTACTCCTGGGCCGCCCGGTCCAACCGGTGTTTCGGAAACGAGCCGGGACGGTTTGGACCTCTGTAACCCGACCCGGCGGTGATGGCGCCGCTCTTGCACTTCCGCGCCCAAAGAGCGCGCACCCGTCATGAAAGTTGTCCTGTTCTGCGGAGGCGAAGGCATGAGGATCCGAGACCATTCCGGTCCGATCCCCAAGCCGATGGTCAAGGTCGGGTACCGACCGATCATCTGGCACCTGATGAAGTACTACGCCCACTATGGGCACACCGACTTCATCCTGTGCCTCGGCCACGGCGCCGAGTACGTCAAGCGCTACTTCGTCGACTACGACGAGACCGTTTCGAACAACTTCGTTCTGACCGGCGGCAGCGACGTCGAGCTTTTGCAGTCCGACATCCACGACTGGCGCATCACGTTCGTCGACACGGGCCTGACGTCGGTCATCGGCGAGCGGCTCCAGGCGGTCCGGCCCTTCCTCGAGGACGACGAGTGGTTCCTGGCCAACTACGCCGACGGCCTGACCGACGCCCCACTCGACGAGATGATCGGCTTCGCGACGGCCAACAACCGGGCCGCCTCGTTTATCGGCGTCGCGCCGAACTACACAAGCCACGTCGTCCAGGCCACGGACGACGGCGAGGTGACCGGCGTCCGCCACGTGACGGACGTGGGGCTCCGCATCAACGGCGGCTTCTTCGTCCTCAATCAGCGCGTGTTCGACTACATGCGGTTCGGCGAGGACCTGATGGCCGCGCCTGCCGAGCGGATGGCCGAGGCGAGCGATCTGGGCATGTACCGGCACGACGGGTTCTGGGCCTGCATGGACACGTTCAAGGAAAAGAGGCTCCTAGACGACATTTTGAAAGAGGGCACGGCACCCTGGGTGGTCTGGGACGAGGCCCAGGTCGAGGGCGATGGGCATTTGGGCCGGGCGGCGCTCGCCGACTTCGCCTAGATGTTCGACCTCGAGGCCGCTAAAGGACGAACCAAGCCGCTCCGCATCGTGCTGCTCGGCGCGCACGCCGACGACGTCGAGATCGGAGCAGGAGGGACGCTGTTGCGCCTGTTGTCAGAGCGCCCGCGCACGTCGATCACGTCCGCCGTGTTCACGGGCTCCGACGCCCGAGCCGACGAAGCCCGTGCCGCCGCGGCGGACCTCTTCGAGGACGCCCTCGAGGTCGACGTGCTCACGCCTGGCTTTCGGGACGGCTACCTGCCGTACCACGCGGCCGACGTCAAGGCATGGGCGCAAGAGGCGCTGTCCGGCCTCGAGGCCGATCTCGTACTCACCCACCGCCGCGACGACGCCCACCAAGACCACCGCTTCTTGTCCGATCTCGCCTGGCAGCTTTTCCGGGGGGCGACCATCGTCGGCTACGAGATTCCAAAATGGGACGGCGACCTGGGTCAGCCGAACGCGTACGTCGCCCTCGAGGCCGAGACGCTCGACAGAAAGATCGACGTGCTGGGTCGCCACTTTTCGAGCCAGCATGTCAAGCGCTGGTACGACGGCGAGTCGTTTCGCAGTCTCGCTCGGCTCCGCGGCATCGAGGCCGGCGTCCGCTACGCCGAAGGGTTCACATGCCGCAAGCTGACATGGTGACCTTTAGACGTCCTCGATGGGGTTTCGCGTCGTGCGTGTGCCTCCTTGCGCTCGTCCTGACGACGCTGGGGTTCGGCTGCCGAACGGACGCGGCGCCCAGGCCGGACGTGCCCGAGTGGACCGAGCCGGAGGCGACCGCTTGTCCGGCTGGGGAGTGGCCGAGAGACGCCATGTGCGTACCGGCAGAGGAGGCGTTCGCAGCACTCGGTCGTACGACGTACGTCGTCGACCAGAACAACCCGAGCGCCAGCGACCAGGGACCGGGGAGCGCCGCCCAACCGTGGCGGACGATCTCGCGAGCCGCTCAAAGCGGTGCCTTGCGCCCAGGAGATGCCGTGCTCATCCGGGCTGGGATGTATCGGGAGCAGGTCAGCCCACAGTCGGGCGGGACAGGTCCCGGTTCGCGGATCACCTACGCCGCCTACCCTGGCGACCAGGTGGTCGTCACGGGCGCCGACCCATCGGGCCGATGGACCCGTCACGCCGACGGCACCTGGCGCCTGCCGTGGACAGGCCCCGGTTTGGAGACGTACAGCTCGGACCGTGCCTTCCGACGCGAGCTCGTCGTTCGCGACGGCCGGCCGCTACGGGCCGCGACCTCGAGGGCGTCCATCGAGGACGATCGCTATTGGGTCGACGGACCCTCATCCGCCCCGCAAGCGGTGCACGCCCGCTTCGAGGGCGAGCCGACCAACGTCGAGGTCGGGGCGCGTGAGCGACTGTTCTGGCCGCTTGGCCCGGACCGCTACGCCGAGTGCGGCGATTCGTCGATGCCGGGATGGCTCCGGGTCGTCGGATTCACGTTCCGGCACGCCAGCAACCGCGCTCAGTGGGGCGCCTTTTGCGCCGGGAGCGAGGGCTCTCTCATCGAGGACGTCCGCGTCGAGTGGACGATCGGGCTGGGCATCGACATCTCGGGGCGGGACCACACGTTCCGTCGCGTCCGCGCGGACCTGAACGGTCAGATGGGGTGGGGCGGTTCGTGTTCGGGATGCGTCCTCGAGGACGGTGCAGCCGTCGCCAACAACTGGGTGGGACACGACCCGTTCTGGGAAGCGGGAGGGATGAAGCTGGTCGGGACGACGGACACGGTCGTGAAAAGGCACTACGCGGCTCACAACGGGGGACCCGGCATCTGGCTCGACGGTGGCAACCGGCGCAACACCATCGAGCGGAGCCTGGCCGTCGGCAACGAGATGGCGGGGATCATGCTCGAGCTGGAGACCACCGAGACGCTCGTTCAGCACAACGTCGTGGCCCGCACGCGATGGCTCGAGTGGACGGGGACCGGCATCCTGTCACAGGCCGCGAGCCGAAACGCCTACGTGCACAACACGATCGTCGAGAGCGAGGGGTCGGGGTTGTGGCTGCGTTTGGATCCAGACCGTCGCGCGGAGGACGGGTCGAACATCGTCTGGGGAAACCTCTTCTCCAACAATGTGACGTCGAGAAACGAGGCTCGGGAGATGTCGGTGACCGGGACGTCGATCGAGCACGTCCGGTCGAACCGGTTCGAGGGAAACCACTACCCGCTCAAGCCCGCGTCGACGGACCAATCGACGTTCTATCTCTATCCAGCCCCGGGGACGCAGGCCGGCTTCCGAGGGAGCGACATCGAGACCTGGCGGCGCCTCACGCTGGGGGATCGCCGCGCTACGATCGGTGATGTGCTCAGCGCTCCCGACGAGGTCGATCCGTGCACTCCAGGCTTCCACGTCGGTGCGCCCTCGACGGACGTCATCCCCTACGACCAGGCGGGGGCGGATCCGACCCTCGTCCGTGCGACTGCGGCGTGGCAGAGTGCACCTCCGGCGCCGGCGTGGCCGCGATAGGTCGCCCTCGAGGTCGCCCGGCGTACCGGAATCTCATGTTGATTCGCTCACGGCCATCGAGGACGGCTTGTTGTTGAGATGAGGTCGCCTACTGCTGACTTCATGGAGACCGTCCTTCTCACGCCCGACCGACCGTTCTCGAAGGCGAGAGCGCTTGCTGCTGCTCAGTCGTCCGTCCATGCCCGGCAGCGCATCGCGAACGGACTGGCGCTCGGAATCGCTGAGACCGCAGCGCTCGTCGTCGCGCTCCTCGTCGGTGGGCTGGTCCGGCAGTGGGTCACGGGAGAGTTCGTGTCCGTGACGGGGTACGCGTGGGCCGTCGTCCCGCTGTACCTCATCGGCTCGACGGCCACGTCGTTGCTCCCAGGGTGGGGGCTCGGCGCCGTCGAGGAGTTGCGCCGCGTGGTGCTCGTGCTCATGACCGCGTTTGCGATCACGACCGTCGCGCTGTGGCTCTCGAACACTAACGCTGACGTGACGATGGTGGCGAGCCGACTCACGCTAGGAATCTCGGCGATCCTCGCGCTCGCTCTCGTTCCGATGGCCCGGTGGAGCGTCAAGGCCGGGCTCGTGGCTCGGGACTGGTGGGGCGTCCCCGCCGTCGTCTATGGCGCAGGAGAGGCCGGCGCACGGATCGTCCGCAAGCTCCAAGAGGAACGAGGAATCGGCTACGCGCCTGAAGCCGTTTTCAGTTCCGACCCCGAAGACTGGGGTGGCTATCTCGATGCGATCCCGATCGTCGGGGACATGCAGCAGGTGGCGCCCAGCGCCGCGGTGGCCTTTCTCGCGCTCCCCGAAGCCGACCGGAGCCGTCAGATCGACTTGCTCGAAGGGCCGCTGTCTTGCTACCGGACGGTCGTGATCGTCCCCGACCTGTTCGAGGCGCCGAGCCTGTGGGTACGCCCACGCGACTTCGCCGGCGTGCTCGGCCTCGAGTTGTCGTCGACCTTGACGCGGCGCTGGCCGCGGCTGCTTAAACGGTCGGTGGACCTGTTCGCAGTCCTCATCACGGCCCCGTTCTGGGCTCCGGCGATCGCACTCCTCTCGCTTTGGGTTTGGCTCGGCGATCGCGAGTCGCCGTTCTACGGACAAAAGCGCATCGGTGAGGACGGCCGCGAGTTCACGGCGCTCAAGATGCGGACCATGGTCACCGACGCCGACGCCGTCCTCGAGCGCGCCCTCGAGGGCGACGACGCCCTGCGCGCGGAGTGGGAGCAGTTCTTCAAGCTCGAGAACGACCCTCGGATCACCACCGCTGGCCGACTGCTCCGACGGACCAGCCTAGACGAACTGCCCCAACTGATCAACGTGCTCCGGGGCGACATGTCGCTCGTGGGGCCGAGGCCCTTGCCCGCGTATCACCACGACGAGTTGAACGACCGCGTCCGTGCCCTCCGGGAGCGTGTCCGGCCCGGCATCACCGGACTCTGGCAGGTGAGCGGTCGGAGCGACTCCGGCAACATCGGGATGGAGCGCTGGGACCCGTACTACGTGCGCAACTGGTCGCTCTGGCTCGACGCCGTCATCCTGGTTCGCACCATCCGCGTCGTCGTCAAGGGGTCCGGCGCGTACTAGCGAGCGTCGTCCTCGAGGTCGCGCTCGGCTTCGACGGGAGTGTCGTCTGAGGCGGACTCGTCCTCGACCGGCTGGTCCTCGGCAGGCTCCTCTTTGGCCTCGAGGTCGGGATGATCGGTCGGAGAAGGGATGGGTGCGTCGAGGAGTTCTTCGGTCGCGGCCTCGAGGGCGGTCACTTCGTCGAGGTCGATGTCGCCGTCTCCGCGCCACGCGATGCGGCCATCCCGAGCCACGAGAAGTGCGTAGACGTCGTTGGACTTCAGCTTGAGGGACTTGCGGAAGACCTTGACGTCGACGAACAGAGGGACGGTTCGGTCCCGTTCCTCGTCAGATTCGACTTGGTGACGAACACCCATCGTCCCGAGACCTCCGAGGTGCTTGAGCGCGGTCGTCAAGACGGGCACTTCCCAAACGGCGAAGCGGTCTCCATGAACGGCCGCCAAGCGGTCGCCCAAGCGTGCCCACTGATCGGAGAGCGGGTCGAGGGCGTCCTGGAACGCCACGATCAGCAGCGTCGCGTCGGCCGGGAGGTCGTGTGGGATGGAGACGTCCTCGCCGTCACTCAGCCGGCGGCCTTTGACGACCGGAAAGTGCGACGCGGGTTTCGACGAGAACAATCCCATGGGACGAGGTAAGAGGGCCGGGCGTACGGCCCGATCCCCATCGAGGGTCCTCATTGCTCGGGCGGAAACCGCTCGAGCGCCTTCACGATCTGGCGGTCCGTCGCGAGACGGCGGGTAACGCCCCACGACGCGTAGACGCGTGACTGGGGATGGGCACGGACGAGCGTCCTCGACGAGTCGAGAAACGGCTGGTTCGAGAACTCGTCCTCGAGGTCGCGGACCGCCCCCGACGGGCCTTCGAGCCACTGAACGAACGCCGTCGGCCGGGCTCCCGAGTGGAGCAGCATGAGCGACCCGGTCACCTCGAGGTCAACAGCTCGGTCGCGCGACTCCTCCAGAAACACCTCGAGCTCGAGGGCGGAGACCTCTCGCGCCGAGCGGGCAAACAGGACGACTTGGGGCAGGCGACTCATGCACGCACCGCTGCGTGGTCAGAGACCCAGAGAGAAGCGTCCTCGAGGCCGTTTACGACTCCGAGGACGAGGCCGGCCTAGTCATCGTAGTTGTCGATCTGGGCGCGCTGGAGCCCGCCCGAGAAGTCGATGTAGCAGGTCTTCGTCTCGGTGTAGAAGTCGTACACCTCCCAGCCGCCTTCGCGGTGGCCGTTGCCCGTCGCCTTGACGCCGCCAAAGCTCATGTGCGCCTCGGCGCCGATCGTCGGGCCGTTGATGTACGTGATCCCGGCGTCGATGTCGCGCAACGCCCGGAAGGCGCGCGAGATGTCCTGCGTGTAGACCGCCGACGACAGCCCGTAGGCGACGTCGTTCGCGACCTCGATGGCCTCGTCGAAGCTCTTGATCTTGATAACCGACAGCACCGGCCCGAAGATCTCCTCGCGGGCGACGCGCATGTCGCGCGTCACGTCAGTGAACAGCGTCGGGTTGAAGAAGAAGCCGTCCTCGAGGCCGTCGCCGGTGGCGGGCGTGCCGCCCATCGCGATGGTCGCGCCGTCCTCCCGCGCGACGTCCATGTAGGTCGTCACCTTGTCGAGGGCCTTGGAGTTGATGAGCGGCCCCATCTCGACGCCGTCGTCGTTGCCGTAGCCCAGCGTGAGCGTCGAGGCCTTGGCCTTGATCCGCTCGACCAACTCGTCGTGGACGTCCTCGTGGACGATCAGCCTCGAGGTCGCGGTGCAGCGCTGGCCGGTCGTGCCGTAGGCGCCCCAGATCAGGCCCTCCATGGCCAGGTCGAGGTCGGCGTCTTCCATCACGATCGCCGGGTTCTTGCCGCCCATCTCGAGCGAGATCCGCGCGTGGCGGGCGGCGGCGGTCGCGGCAATGCGCGAGCCGGTCTCCGACGAGCCCGTGAACGAGATCGCGGCCACGTCGGTGTGCTCGACGATAGCGCGGCCCGTCGGCCCGGCGCCCTGAACCAGGTTGACGACGCCGGCCGGCACGCCCGCGTCCTCCATGACCTGGACCAAGAGCGCGCCCGAGTGGGGCGCGTCCTCGGACGGCTTGAACACGACCGTGTTGCCGCTCAGGATGGCGGGGAACATCTTCCACGTCGGGACCGCGACCGGGAAGTTCCAGGCCGTGATCAGACCGCACACGCCGATGGGGCGGCGGACCGTCATGTTGAACTTGTTGTTCATCTCCGACGGAACCGTGTGGCCGAACAGCTGGCGGCCCATGGTCATGGCGTAGTACGCCGTGTCGATGGCTTCCTGAACGTCGCCCTTGGTCTCGAAAAAGGGCTTGCCCATCTCGCGCGTCATCGCGTGGGCAATCTCGGCCTTTCGCTCGGTCATGATGTCGCCGACGCGCTTCAGGATCTCGCCGCGCTTGGGCGCGGGCATCAGGCGCCACGCATCGAACGCGTCCTTGGCGGCCTCGACGGCGTTTGCAACGTCCTCCGCACTCGAGGACGGGAACTCGCCGACCAGGTCGCTCTGGCGGGCCGGGTTGCGGCTCTCGAACGTCTCGCCGGAGGCGGAGGGCACCCAGGCGCCGTTGATGTAGTTGAGGAAGGGGGCGTCGGCCATCGGGGTTGTCTGGATTGGAGAGGCAGAGGGGCGAAGCTACCCGGGATCCCGTCCGGGGACTGCGAGAACGAGGCAAAGGTTGGCCGTCCTCGAGGTCGATTTCGGTTGGAGACCGGTCGTCGTCCTCGAGGCTGTTGGCTAGCTTGAAACCACCATCTCCGCGCTCGACATGTCCCAGTCCTCCACGCCCGCCATCCCATCGTCCGACCTCGAGGCCGCTCGCATGGCGGGCCGGTTGTCCGAGCGGATCCGGTCGGTGCCGCCGTCCGGCATCCGGCGCTTTTTCGAGATCGCCGCGACGATGGACGACGTGATCTCGCTCGGCATCGGGGAGCCCGACTTCGTGTCGCCGCAGCCGATCATCGAGGCCGCGAAGGCGAGTCTCGACGCGGGCAAGACCGGATACACCGCGAACCTCGGACTCGCCGACCTCCGGGACGCTGTGTCAGAGGAGATGACGCGGCTGTACAGCTTGGACTACCGCGCCAAGGACGAGGTCATCGTGACCGTCGGCGCGAGTGAGGCGATGACGATCGCGATGCTCTCGCTCGTCGATCCAGGCGACGAGGTGCTGATCCCCGAGCCGTGCTTCGTCAGCTACGGGCCACTCGCCGAGTTTGCCGGCGGCAAGGTGGTCTGGGTCCCGACGCGCGCCGAGAACGACTTCCAGGTGACGGCCGAGGACATCCGGTCGCGCATCACGGACAAGACCAAGCTCCTCTTCCT
>NZ_JBARYR010000002.1:0-9738 GCF_049648075.1 Rubrivirga sp.
TCGACTTCGAGGTCGAATTCATGGAGGACATCGAGGAAGAGTTCGACCTCGAGACCGAGGACGCCGAGGACGATCTCATCGACCGCCCGCCGATCATCACGATCATGGGCCACGTCGACCACGGCAAGACGTCGCTGCTCGACTACATCCGAAACGCCAACGTGATCGCCGGCGAGGCCGGCGGCATCACCCAGCACATCGGCGCCTACCAGATCGAGACCGAGGCGGGCCGCAAGCTCACGTTCCTCGACACGCCGGGTCACGAGGCGTTCACCGCCATGCGTGCCCGTGGCGCCCAGGTCACCGACCTGGTCGTGATCGTCGTCGCCGCGGACGACCGCGTGATGCCCCAAACCATCGAGGCCATCAACCACGCCCGCGCCGCCGAGGTGCCGATGGTAGTCGCGATCAATAAGATCGACCGCGACACAGCCAACCCCGACCTGATCATGTCCCAGCTTGCCGAGCAGGGCGTCCAGGTCGAGCAGTACGGCGGAACGGTCCAGTCCGAGCAGATCTCGGCCCTCAACGGGACGAACGTCGACGCGCTGTTGGAGAAGATCCAGCTCGAGGCCGACCTGTTGGAGCTCAAGGCCAACCCCGACCGCTACGGCGTCGGCACGGTGGTGGAGAGTCGCCTCGACAAGGGCCGCGGCGTCGTCGCGACCGTCCTGGTCGAGAACGGCACGCTCGAGGAGGGCGACACCTACGTGGTCGGTCTGACCTCGGGTCGTGTCCGGGCCATGTTCAACGAGAGGGATGAGCGCGTCAAGATCGCCGGGCCGTCCACGCCAGTCCAGGTCTTGGGCCTCACCGATGCGCCCGACGTCGGCGACCGCCTGGTCGTCCTCGAGGACGAGAAGCTGGCCCGCGAGATCGCGTCCAAGCGTCAGCAGCTGATCCGTGAGCAGACGCTGCACCAGCGGCGCCACGTGACCCTGGCCGACTTGTCGCGCCGGATCAAGCTCGAGGGCATCACGAACCTCAACATCGTCGTCAAGGGCGACGTGGGCGGCTCTGTCGAGGCGCTCAGCGACTCGCTCCTCAAGCTCTCGAACGACGAGGTGGCTGTCGCGATCGTGCACTCGGGTGTCGGCGCGATTACCGAGTCGGACGTCATGCTGGCGACGGCGTCGGACGCCATCATCATCGGCTTCCAGGTCCGTCCGGTCGCGGGCGTCCGCAAGGTGGCCGAGCGCGAAGGCGTCGACATCAACCTGTACTCGGTCATCTACGAGGCCATCTCGGACGTCACGAGCGCCCTCGAGGGCTTGCTCGATCCCGAGGAGAAGGAGACCGTCACGTCGACCATCGAGGTCCGTGAGACCTTCCGCGCCCCGCGCGTCGGAACGATCGCCGGCTCGTACGTGGTCGAGGGCAAGGTGTCCCGCAACGACCGGGTCCGCATCGTCCGCGATGGCGTCGTCATCTTTACCGGCGAGATCGACACGTTGCGCCGCTTCAAGGACGACGTGGCCGACGTGGCCGCAGGCTACGAGTGCGGCGTCACGGTCAAGAACTACAACGACATCAAGGTCGGCGACCAGTTCGAGACCTACGTCGTCACCGAGGAGAAGCGGACGCTGGCGTCTGTATAGGGTCTGGGTGCTAGGGGGTTAGAGGTTGGGGTTCGCTCCGGCCACCCCAACACCCTATCCCCAATCCCTAAACCCCATGAGCATTCGCACAGACCGAGTCGGCAGCGTGATCCAGCGCGAGATCGCGGACCTCCTGCAGCAGGGATTCGGTGAGGCATCGCACTCGCTGGTCACTGTCACAGGCGTCAGGATGACGGACGATCTTGGGATCGCCTACATCGACGTGTCCGTGTTGGGCGGTGACGATGCCCAACGCAAGACGGCGTTCCTGCGCCTCGAGCGGCAGTCGACCGAGATCCGCCGCGCCCTCGCCCAGCGGATCCGGCACCAGATGAAGCGCGTGCCCGAGATCAAGTTCTTCCTGGATGAAGGCCCGCAGCGCCGCGAGCGGATGGACGACCTGTTCGCCAAGATCGCCGCGGACCGCGGTCCCGACCTCGAGGACGAGTCGGCCGGTGACGAGACCTCGTCCCGCGGAGACTACTAGGCGTGCCAGGCGAGCTTCGGATCGTTACCGCCGGACCGCTCGAAGAGCCCGTCGCGCCGTGCGCGTTGCTGGTCGACAAACCGAAGGGGATGACCTCGTTCGGGGTCGTCAAAAAGGTCCGGTGGGCGCTCGACATCAAAAAGGTGGGGCATGCGGGGACGCTCGACCCGATGGCGACCGGCCTGCTCATCCTGCTGCTCGGGCGCGAGGCGACGCGGCAGCAGGACCGTTTCATGGGCTTGCCAAAGGTGTACACCGGCACGATCCGGCTCGGCCAGACGACGGCTAGCTACGACGCCGAGACGCCCATCGAGGTCGAGACCGACGCGACCGACGTCACCGATTCCGACCTCGAGGACGCCGTTCGTGATCTGACCGGCGAGATCATGCAGCGCCCGCCGATCTACTCGGCCATCAAGAAAGGGGGGGAGCGGCTGTACAAGAAAGCGCGGCGCGGCGAGACGCTCGAGATCGAACCGCGTCCCACGTCGGTCTACTCGTTCGACATCGCCGAGCGCCGCGGCGCCGACCTCGACGTGCGCATCGAGTGCTCGAAGGGGACCTACATCCGGTCGCTCGCGCATGACCTGGGCGCCGCCCTCGAGGTCGGCGGACATCTGACGGTGTTGCGGCGCGAGGCCATCGGGCCGTTCGAGGTCGGTGAGGCGTTCGACTTGGAGGCGCTCGTGACCGCAGCGCGCCCGCGAGACGCATGACGCGGGAAGTCGGACGAGAGATCGAGTGCGACCCGCGGTCGGTGATCACGACCGGGACGTTCGACGGCGTCCACCTCGGCCACCAGGCGATCATCCACTACCTCGTCGAGCGCGCGGGCGACGGCGGTGTCCCGACGGTCGTCACGTTCGACCCGCACCCGCGCGAGGTCCTGCTCGGGCAACCCATCCCACTCCTGACGACCCTCGGCGAGCGCGCCGACGCCCTAGAGGCGCTGGGCGTCCAGCGGTTCGTTGTGGTCCCGTTTTCTCGCGATCTGTCGCTCTTGGAGCCGGAGGACTACGTCCGCGACGTGCTGGTCGAGACCGTCGGGATGCGCGAGATCGTGATCGGGTACGACCACCGGTTCGGCCGCAAGGCGAGGGGCGACCGCGCCATGCTCGAGGCGCTCGGCCCCGTGCTCGGGTTCTCCGTCGACGTGATTCCGGAGCAGATCGAGGACGACGTGACGGTGTCCTCGACCGAGGTCCGGCGGCTGCTCCTCGAGGACGGGGACGCGACGCGTGCCGCCCACCTGCTCGGGCGACCGTACCGGATCACCGGGACCGTGGTCCGGGGCGACCAGCGCGGCCGGACCATCGGCTACCCGACCGCCAACGTCCGGCCCGGAGACGCGCGAAAGCTGGTCCCCAAACGGGGCGTGTACGCGGTCCGTGTCCGCTCGGCCGACCTCGAGGCTGGCGGCATGATGAACGTCGGGCACCGACCGACCTTCGAGACCGACGGCGCGACGACCGTCGAGGTCCACCTCTTCGACCTCGAGGCCGACTTGTACGGCCGCACCTTGGAGGTCGACGTGATCGCGCGGCTCCGCGACGAGCAGCGGTTCGACGGCGTGGACGCGCTGGTCGCGCAGCTCGACGACGACGCGGCCGCGGCCCGAAGCGCGATCGAGGACGCGGCCTCGACGTAGCGGCCGAGATCTCGATCGGTCGAGCGACCGTCGGCTTTGGAAGGGCGTGACCGAATCAAGGCTCCGATTCGGTTAGGTTAGGTGTACCACGCCACGCCGATGCCCGCACAAACCGTTCGTGACCTCTCCATCACCGCCACGATTCAACGGGGCATCGTGATCGCCCAGATCGATGGGACCATCGACTCCGTGTCCTCGGACGAGCTCCTGCTAAAGCTGCGGACGGCCATCGCGAACGGGCACGTCCGGATCGTCGGCGACATGAGCGGCGTCCAGCACACCTCGAGCGTCGGGCTCCGGGCCTTGCTCGGGGCCGTCAAGGCGGCGCGCCGCAGCGGGGGCGACCTCCGGCTGGCTCGCGTGCCGCCGTCGCTCGAGAAGGTCCTCGAGATGAGCGGGTTCACCACCATCTTCCGCCTCTACGACGACGTCGATTCGGCCCTCGCCTCGTACGATGCCTGACGCGCTCCAGAACCCGAACACGACCTACCTCTCGCCGTACAAGGGTCCGCCGCGCAAACGGCGCAAGATCGCGCTCGTGATCGGGTCGGGAGGGGTCAAATGCGCGGCGGCCATCGGCCTGCGGCGCGTCCTCGAGCGTGAGGGGATCAGGCTGGATTTGCTCGTCGGCTGCTCGGGCGGGTCGCTCTACGCGGCGACCCACGCCCTGGGGCTGTCCCTGGACGAGACCGAGAACCTGACGCGCGAGCTGTGGACCAAGGAGGTCATGGCCAAGCGCGATACGCGCGCGCTGTTCGGGATGGCGTTCCCCAAGCTCTCGAAGTTCGAGGGGTCGTTCGGGATGGTCGACGACCGACCGCTTGGCAAGGCCTTGGAACGCGCGTTCGGCGAGACCCGGATCGAGGACGCCAAGCTGCCGCTCAAGATCGCCGCGACCGACTTTTCGAGCGGGCAGCGCGTCGTCCTCGAGGACGGCCTGCTCCGCGACGCCATCCGCGCGAGCGTCGCCGTCCCGTTCGTGTGGCGGCCGTGGCCGGTCGAGGGGCGGCTCTTGTGCGACGGGTGCGTGTCGTCTCCCATGCCGGTCGACGTGGCTATCCAAGAGGGGGCGGACCTGATCCTGACGATGGGGTTCGAGGCTCAGAATCCCAAAGAGATCTCGTCCGGCCTCAAGCTGGCGTTCCACGTCATGGGCGTGTACACCAACAACCTGTACCGGGCTAACTACGCGTTTCACAACCTGGCCCACCACGCTGAGATCGTCCCAATCCTGCCCGAGTTTGACGAGCCCGTCGGGCTGTTCTCGACCCACAAGATCCCGTACGCGGTCGAGCGTGGTGAGGAGGCCGCTGAAGCCGCGGTGCCGTTCCTCCGCCGGCTAATGGCGCCGTCAGCGTGATCTCGCCCGTCGCTCCTCGCGAGTCGGAGCTCCCTCGAGGGCGCGCGACGTCCTCGAGGGCGTGAAGAGACCGCAGAGGCCGATCCGGGGCGGTTCTGGCTAGTTTTGGGACTGCGCCCCGGCGCATTTCTACACGACTGTTCGCCCCACACCCGATCGACCGGGGCGGCGGTCTTCTCCCGTATCGCAGATCGGCAGAGGATCGAATGATCTCCAAAGACAACAAGCAAGACATCGTCGAAAAGCACGGTGCCAGCGGTCAGGACACGGGCAAGCCCGAAGTCCAGATCGCCATCTTCACCGCGCGCATCAACGACCTGACGGAGCACCTCCGGGAGCACCGCAAGGACCACGCGTCCCGCCTCGGTCTGCTCAAGCTCGTCGGCAAGCGCCGCCGGCTCCTGGCGTACCTCCGCAAGAACAACATCGAGCGGTACCGCTCGATCATCGCGGAGCTCGGCCTCCGTCGGTAACACCTGCGGCGGCGTCCTCGAGGGCGCCGCCGTTTTTCGTCTCGGTCGGTTCGCACTTCCGCGCCCGACAGAGTATCGGACCTCTCGCCACCCGGCGATCGGTTCTCCTCAGCGCCCCCCACGTCGCACCCGCGACCTCGAGGTCGGCGCTCGCGAGAACGGATTCCCGGACTCTCCGGCGGACCGTCCACATCACCGGGCCTGAACAAGACTGGCCCACACCAAACACCCCACATGGCAGCCCCACAGGCTATCACACAAACGATCGAGGTCGGCGGTAAAACGCTCACGATCGAAACTGGCAAACTCGCCAAGCAGGCCGACGGCGCCGTCGTCACGACGCTCGGCGACACCGTCGTGCTCTCGACCGCCGTCACGGCCACGTCCGCTCGCGACGGCCAGCACTTTTTCCCGCTCACCGTCGACTACCGCGAGCGGTTCTCGGCCAAGGGCGCGTTCCCGGGCGGCTTCTTTAAGCGCGAGGCTCGGCCGAGCGACAAGGAGACGCTGACCGCGCGTCTGATCGACCGCACGTTGCGCCCGCTCTTCCCGGACGGCTTCCGCAACGAAGTCCAGGTCCTCAACTACGTCCTGGCCGCCGACATCGAGATCGACGCCGACGTCGTCGCGGGCGTCGGTTCCTCGGCTGCGCTCAGCCTTAGCGGATCGCCGTTCGCTGGTCCTACGGCGCACGTGCGCGTTGGCCGCGTCGACGGTGAGTTCGTCCTCTACCCGACGGGTGAGGAGCGCGCGGCGTCCGACATCGACCTGATCGTCGCCGGCAAGGCCGACGCGATCTCGATGGTCGAGGGCGAGATGAGCGAGATCTCGGAGGACGACATGGTCGCCGCCCTCGAGTTCGGCTTCGAGGCGATCAAGACGATCGTCGCCGGCATCAACGAGTTCGTCGCCAAGCGCGACAAGCAGAACGGCGCCCCGGCCGACCTCGAGTACAACACCGTTGCCGCCGACGAGGCATTGGTCGAGACCGTCTACGGCCACATCAAGGACGACGTCGACGCGCACCTGCGCAAGGACTACTCCAAGGAGACCTTCTACGGTGGCGTCCGCGAGATCCGCGACGACCTCATCACGAAGCTCTTCGGCGAGGGCGACGACAAGACCGACGAGATCGACGGCGGATTCTCCGTCGGCGACGTCAAGGAGGCCTTCAAGGCCGCCGAGTCCCGCGTCATGCGCGAGATGATCCTCGAAGAAGGCCGTCGCCTCGACGGTCGCAAGACCGACGAGATCCGCGACATCTGGACCGAGGTCGACTACCTCCCCCAGGTCCACGGCTCCGCCGTGTTCACCCGTGGCGAGACGCAGACGTTGGTCATGGTCACGTTGGGCACCGGCCGGGACGTCCAGGCCGTCGACCAGCTGTTCGACCAGACCGACAAGCGGTTCTACCTCCACTACAGCTTCCCGCCGTTCTCCGTCGGCGAGACCAAGTTCCTGCGCGGCCCGAGCCGTCGCGAGATCGGTCACGGAATGTTGGCCGAGCGCGCGCTGTCGAAGGTGATGCCCTCGGAGGAGGAGTTCCCCTACACCGTCCGCATCATCTCGGAAGTGTTGGAGTCGAACGGCTCGTCCTCGATGGCGTCCGTCTGTGGCGGTTCGATGGCCATGATGGCCGCCGGCATCCCGATCGCCAAGCCCGTCGCGGGCATCGCGATGGGCCTGATCGCCGACGGCGACAAGGTTCAGATCCTGAGCGACATCCTGGGCACCGAGGACCACCTCGGTGACATGGACTTCAAGCTCTGTGGGACCGAGGACGGCATCACGGCGTGCCAGATGGACATCAAGATCGACGGGCTCGCCATGTCGACGATGCGCGACGCGCTCGAGCAGGCGAAGACCGGCCGAATCCACATCCTGGGCGAGATGGCGAAGACGCTGTCCGAGCCCCGCGAGGACATCTCGCCGAACGCCCCGCGCCTAATCCAGGTCGTCATCGACCAGGACTTTATCGGCGCCATCATTGGGCCGGGCGGCAAGATCATCAAGGGCATCCAGGCCGACACGGGCGCCCAGATCAACATCGACGAGAAGGACGGCAAGGGCTACGTCACCGTCGCCGCACCGGACATGGACGCCGCCTACGCAGCGGTCGACATCATCCGTGGCATCGTGACCCAGCCGGAGGTCGGTGAGAAGTACACCGGCACCGTCAAGAACCTCCTGCCGTTCGGCGCGATCCTGGAGATCATGCCGGGCAAGGAGGCGATGTTGCACGTCTCGGAGATGGCCCATGGCTACGTCAACGACCCGGCCGACGAGTGCCAGATCGGAGACAAGCTCGAGGTCCAACTCATCGAGATCCGTGACGGCGGCAAGCTCCGCGTGAGCCGCAAGCCATTCCTCGCCGAGCCGACGGAGGAGGAGAAGGCGGAGATGGAGAAGCGTCGCGAGGAGCGCCAGAGCCGCGGTGGCGGCGGTGGTGGCCGCGGACGCGGTCGTGGCCGACGCCGCGACTAGCCCGTCTCGCTAGACCAGGACGCGCCCGCTCCGACCTCGAGGTCGGGGCGGGCGTTTTTCGTGTCCGGTAGGTTGAGTCGCGCAGTTGCCCCGACAAAGCCAACGTGACTAGTCGGCCTCGATGATCATTTTAGTACGTTCGTACAGTTCGTCGTAGGTAACTATTTCTGGACGCTTTACGCTGCTGCGAAATAGTTCAAACGAGCGAAGCTGGTCACGATTGACTCCATGCTCCCCAGAGAACTGATCGGTTCTGCCTACTATGAGATAGCATCTTGGCTGGTACGCGAATATATCGTTCCCTTGCGGGAAGCCTCGATCGTCAGTGAGTTTGAACGACGATTGGAGTTCACGGACAGCGTAGTCAAGTGTGATCTGAGCCTGAGATACTGCACCTGCCATCTCTTGTGAAACGCGCCAGCATCCAGGGCGATAGTGCTCGCGATAGTCAAGCAGATCGGTATCCGGCTTTTTGATTTCTACTAAGCACACATTGGAAATGGCTGCACGGCTGGCTAGTACCGCGTCTGATCGCTTGCCATGCTTGACCAGCGAAGAACCTGAAACGACCTGCTCAAGCTTTCTTTCCCCGAGCGAATCATGCCAAATGAGAGTCAATGCGTATCCAAAAATCCAGTGGTTTTGTTCAAAGAAATTCTGCCATACAGCTTCCAGACCTCGCTTCTTAAGCCGAGTAGCCTCAGAAGCTGCGAATCCAGTTTCGTAGAGAAGGCGCTCGAAGTGGGCCAGTTGGCTCCTACGATAACCGATAGCCACCAAGTCTGACTCCGTCACAGTGTCGAGCAGTATGTCCGCTATTTCAGCGCTTCGGGACGCCACAACCTCCTTGAGATCTGAAGATGTTAGCTCGTCCAACGGTGTTGGACTGTCTGAAATCACAGTTCGGCCATTGCTGGACAGCGCCGTGTGCTGAACATGTCGAAGCATAAGAATGAACTGATCTATTTCATTTCCTGTTAGGGAGATGCTTGCGTTGTGCGGTTTGTCAGTAGCTGAGTTATAGGTTTGCAGAGTGATCAATTTGATCGATCTGTCAATGTCCCAGAATTTCAACTGAAGTTGTACGTCGCCTCCGTGTGTTCGTCTCAGAACTACCTCGTTGCGCTCAGTCCCCAGAGCGAAAGATTGTTCTTGGTCAATCATGCGATTGGCTATCCTTAGACGCCGGCCACTTCCTGAAAAATCAGTTATAGGTGGACTGACGTAAGTCTTACCAGGGATCGGATTCTGATAGTCGTCCATGGCTAGAGCTTTGTACGGTTTTTCTGAAATATTGTGCTCATGACTACTCAGTCCCGCAATGCAACACTGATAGGGGAGGTGCGAGAGCCTGGTCTTGATCAAGGTAAAGCGCTACCCCGTCTCTAAGCGAGAGCGCCCGCTCCGACCTCGAGGTCGGGGCGGGCGTTTTCTTGTGTCGTCCTCGAGGTTGCGCTGGCGATCGCGGCCCTCACGTAGGGGCACGCCGGTGGCGTGCCCAGTCCGACGTTCGAGGCCGTTTCGCCCTCGAGGACGGCGAGATGACGCCGTTGCACGCGACTCGCCATAGGGCGGTCCAGGTCGCACCGACCTCGAGGTCGACCGCGGGCACCCCAGCGGTGTGCCCCTACGAATGCGCGCGTCCCCGAGGTCGTCTACCGGACGACCGTCGCTTGCACCGTCCTCAA
>NZ_JBARYR010000003.1:0-2297 GCF_049648075.1 Rubrivirga sp.
TCGTTCGGGATCAACCTCGAGCGGGCAGTCGAGGAGCAGTCGAAAGAGGTCTTCGGGTCCGACCTCGAGGCCCGAAGCCGAGCGGCGTTCTCCGACTCGACACGGGCGCTCTTAGCGGCCATCGAGGACAGCCTCGCGACGGCGTCCGTGCGCGAGGCCTCGTTCCCCTCGATGGCCCGGTTCCCCGCCTCGAGCGGGGGCGAGGGCCGGACCCGCTTGGTCCAGGTGCGCGCCCTCGAGGGCGAGTACCCGCTCTACGGGGCCGCCGAGACGACGCCTGCGGACGCCGCGGAGGGGATGGGCCGCGACACAACCGGCGCGCTCGTCGACGCGACGCTCTTGTTGCAAATGGAGGCCGCCGTGGGAGACTCGGTCCAGATTGGCGGTCGGACGTACCCCATCACCGGCCGCGTCGACGGCGTGCCGGGCCAGACCGACATCGCGGGGTTGGTCGGGCCGCGCGTCTACCTGCCGTTGGCCGCCCTCGACTCCACGCTCCTGGGCTTCGGCAGCCGAGCTCGCTACTCGGTCGCGTTCCGCTTCGAGGACGGCGAGACGATGCACCAGGCCGAGCACTTGCTCTGGGCGGCCGACGTCCGCTTCGAGACGGCCGGCGAGGAGCAGGAAGAGGTCTCCGAGGCCAGCGGCTACCTCGCGCGGTTCTTGTCACTCGTCGGGTTCGTGGCGCTGCTCTTGGGAGGGATCGGCGTCGCGTCCTCGATCAGCGTCTACGTCGCCGAAAAGGCTGAGACCGTCGCCACGCTGCGATGTCTCGGCGTGTCCTCGACGCGCGTGCTGACGGTGTACGCGATTCAGGCCTTGGCACTCGGGCTCATCGGGGCCGGACTCGGAGCCGCGCTCGGCGTGGCGATCCAACGACTGCTGCCGTTGGTGTTCGCCGCGTTCTTGCCCGTCGAGGTCGACAACGCGATCGCGCCGCGCGCCGTCCTCGAGGGCATCGGCGTCGGTCTGGGGGCGTCCCTGCTGTTCGCGCTCTTGCCCTTGGTGGGCGTCCGCCGCGTGCCGCCCCTCCGCGCCCTCCGGTCCGACGTTCGGGCGACGGGCTTCGACCCGCTCCGAGGCCTGCTCGCGCTGATGCTGATCGGCGCCGTGTTCGGGTTCGCCTACCTCCAGACCGAGACGATCCGCGGAGCCGCCGCGTTCGTCGGAGGCACGATCGGAGTCTTTGCGCTCTTGGCATTAGCGGCCGTCGCGGTCCGCGCCATCGTCCGCCGCATCGTCCGGCCCGGGTTGCCCTGGGCGTGGCGTCAGGGTCTCGCCAACCTTCACGCGCCTGGAAACCAAACGCTGGTCCTGTTGCTGACGCTCGGCCTAGGCGTCTTCCTCGTCCTCGCCCTCGGACTGGTCCAGAAGTCCATCCTGGACCAGGTCGCCCTGCCGTCCGACCAAGCCGGCGCGCCGGACGTGGTCTTGTTCGACGTTCAGCCGGACCAGCGGGACAGCTTGCGGGCTCTCGTCGAGGCGCAGGGTCTGCCCGTCGTCGGCGAGGTCCCCCTCGTCACCATGCGCGTCGCCGGCATCGACGGCGTCCCGGTGGACACGCTCCTCGAGGACGCGGACGAGTCGTTCGACGGCGGCGAGGGCGGGCCGGAGCGCTGGACGCTGGGCCGCGAGTACCGCTCGACGTACCGCTCGGAGCTGACCGATACCGAGACCGTCACCGCCGGCACGTTCCAGGGCACCGTCGAGGACGGAGCGCCGGTCATCCCCGTCTCGCTCGAGACCGAGATCGCGCTCGACCTCGATGTGGAGTTGGGCAGCCGGATCACCTGGGACGTGGGCGGCGCCGAGATCGAAAGTCAGGTCACGAGCATCCGCGAGGTCGACTGGGCGCGCGTCCAGCCCAACTTTTTCGCCGTCTTCCCGACGGGCGCCCTCGAGGCCGCGCCCCAGACCTCGATTATGCTAACGCGGGCCGGCTCGCCCGAGGTCAGTGCGCGGTTGCAGTCGGCCGTCGTGGACGCGTTCCCGAACGTCTCGGCCGTCGACGTCCGGCTGGTGCTGGCACTCGTGGACCGCGTGCTGAGCCGGGTCGCGTTCGTGCTGCGCTTCATGGCCGGCTTCGCCGTGATTACGGGGCTGGTCGTCCTGGCCGGCGCCGTCCGTGTGGCCCTGGCGCAGCGGACGAAGGAGTCGGTCGTCCTGCGCACCCTCGGCGCGAGCCGGGCGCAGGTCCGCCGCATCCTGCTCGCCGAGTACGCGCTGCTCGGGGTGCTCGCGGCCTTGACGGGTGGACTGCTCGCGGTCGCGGGCGCGTGGGGCGTCGCTCGGTTCGC
>NZ_JBARYR010000004.1:0-4042 GCF_049648075.1 Rubrivirga sp.
CCGCTCCTGTCGCTGCTGCGCCAGCGGCAGCTCCAGCCGCTGCCCCGGCGGCGCCCGAGGAGCCCGGCTCCGGTGCCAACGAGACCTTGGCGCTGGCCCCCATCGTGGGCACGTTCTACGCCGCGCCAGCCCCCGACGCCGACCCGTTCGTCACGGTCGGCGACCGCGTCGAGGTCGGGCAGACGCTGTGCATCATCGAGGCCATGAAGCTGATGAACGAGGTGCCCGCCGAGACCGCCGGGACCGTCAAGCAGATCCTGGCCTCGAACGCCGAGCCCGTCGAGTACGACCAGCCCCTCTTCGTCATCGAGGCCTAGCGCCGCCCTCGAGGCCGCCGGGCTCGGCCCGTCCTCGAGGCCCGCAGGCTCGCCGCGCCCCGCATGTTGAAAAAAGTCTTGATCGCCAACCGCGGCGAGATCGCGCTCCGCATCATCCGGACCTGCCGCGAGATGGGGATCGAGACCGTCGCGGTGTACTCGACCGCCGACCGCGACTCGCTCCCGGTCAAGTTCGCCGACGAGGCCGTCTGCATCGGCCCGCCGCCCTCGGCCAAGAGCTACCTCCACATCCCGTCGATCATCGCCGCCGCCGAGGTGACCGGCGCCGACGCGATCCACCCCGGCTACGGCTTCCTCTCGGAGAACGCCGACTTCGCGCGCGTCTGCGACGACCACGACCTGACGTTCATCGGGCCGCGTGCCGAGACGATCGCTCAGATGGGCGACAAGTCCGTCGCCAAGGAGACCATGCGCGAGGCCGGCGTCCCGGTCGTGCCCGGCTCCGACGGCGCCGTCGGCACCGTCGAGGACGGCAAGCGAGCCGCCCTCGAGGCCGGCTACCCCGTCATGATCAAGGCGTCGGCGGGCGGTGGCGGGCGCGGCATGCGGATGGCCCGGGACGAAGGCGAGTTCGAGAAGCTGTTCGTCGCAGCGGGAACCGAGGCCGAAAACGCGTTCGGCGACGGCCGCCTCTACATCGAGAAGTTCGTCGAGGAGCCGCGCCACATCGAGATCCAACTCGTCGGCGACGGCCAGGGCACGGTCGTCCACTTTGGCGAGCGCGAGTGCTCGATCCAGCGGCGCCACCAGAAGCTGCTCGAGGAAGCCCCCTCGCCCATCATGGACGCCGACCTGCGCGAGCGAATGGGCCAGGCCGCCATCGCCGGCGCCCTCGAGGTCAACTACCGCGGCGCCGGAACCGTCGAGTTCCTGGTCGACAAGAACGGGGACTTCTACTTTATGGAGATGAACACCCGGATCCAGGTCGAGCACCCGGTGACCGAAGAGGTGACGGGCACGGACCTGATCGAGTGGCAGCTCCGCGTCGCCGACGGCGAGACGATCACGTCGGGCGGGCGGACGCCCGAGGGCTGGTCGATAGAGTGCCGGATCAACGCCGAGGACCCGTTCCGCAACTTCTCGCCCAGCCCCGGCACCATCACGGCGTTCCACAGCCCCAAGGGCCGAGGCGTCCGCTGCGACACCCACGTCTTCTCTGGCTACTCCGTCCCGCCGACCTACGATTCGATGATCGCCAAGCTCATCGTCCGCGAGGACGACCGGCCACGCGCGATCGCCAAGATGCTCCGCGCCCTCGACGAGTTCATCATCGAGGGCGTCAAGACGACCGTCCCCTTCCACCAGCAGCTCCTCAAAGACCCCCGCTTTATCGCGGGCGACTTCGACACCAAGTTCCTCGAGAGCTTCGAGCTGAAAGCGGAGGGATAGGGGATGCGGGACGGAGGGATGAGTCCTTCCGCTCGCCCCACATCCCTCCGTCCCTCTACCATCCCGCATCCCTCATGACCTTCCCCGACGACCTCCGCTACACCAAGGACCACGAGTGGGTCCGCCTCGAGGACGGCGTGGCCGTCGTCGGCATCACGGACTACGCCCAGGGCGAGTTGGGCGACATCGTGTTCGTCGAGTACGAGGTCGAGGCCGGCGACGACCTCGAGGCCGAGGACTCGTTCGGGACCGTCGAGGCGGTCAAGACGGTGAGCGAGCTGTTCGCGCCCGTCGCGGGCACCGTCCAAGCCGTGAACGACGACCTCGATGGGTCGCCGGAGTCGGTCAACGGCGACCCCTACGGCGACGGCTGGATGATCAAGATCACGCCGCGCAGCGCCGCCGACATCGACGGCCTACTGTCGGTCGACGACTACAAAGAGATGATCGGCGCGTGATGGGTTTTGGGGGTTAGGGGTTGGGTTTTGGGGCACGATCCGTCCTCGAGGTCGATCTCATCCGCTCGGCCCGCTCGTCCTCGAGGTCGGCCTGGTGCCGCCGAGCACTCCGTTCTCGACCTCGAGGCTGAGGTCTGACACCCCCAAACCCCGAAACCCAACCCCTAAAACCCACCCATGACCCACGACCTCGTCGTCATCCTCGACTTCGGAAGCCAGACGACCCAGCTCATCGCGCGGCGCGTGCGCGAGGCCGGCGTCTACTGCGAGATCCACCCGTGCACGGCCGACCCCGCCTCGATTGCGGCGCTCGAGCCGAGCGGCCTCATCCTGTCCGGCGGACCGATGTCGGTGTACGACCAAGCCGGTCCGCAGATCGATCTGTCGCTGCTGTCGCTGACCGCGCCGGAGTCGTCCTCGAGGGCGGGACAGCCCGTCCCCGTGCTGGGCATCTGCTACGGGCTGCAGGCGCTCGCCCACGCGCTCGGTGGTGGCGTGGAGCCCTCGGAGCGGCGGGAGTTCGGGCGCTCGCCCATCGTGTCGCACGAGGAGAACGGTCTGTTCCGCGGCGTGCCCGAGGGCTCCGTCGTCTGGATGAGCCACGGCGACCACCTGACCAAGCTGCCGGCCGGCTTCCGCGCGGTCGCCGCGACGGAGAACGCGCCCATCGCGGCCGTCGCCGCCGAGCCCGACTCCGACCACGGCCCGATTTACGGCGTCCAGTTCCACCCCGAGGTCGTCCACACGGAGCACGGCGCGACCATGCTGCGCAACTTCGTCCTCGAGGTCTGCGCGCTCGGGGGCGACTGGTCGATGGGCTCGTTCATCGAGGAGCAGGTCGAGAGCATCCGCGAGACCGTCGGCGACGACCACGTGATCCTGGGGCTCTCCGGTGGCGTGGACTCGTCGGTGGCCGCGGCGCTGATCTCGCGTGCGATCGGCGACCAGCTGACGTGCGTGTTCGTCGACAACGGACTGCTCCGCGCGGGCGAGTTCGAGCAGGTCCAGAACACCTTCCGCGACGGGTTCGACCTCGACCTAGTCGCCGTCGACGCGAGCGACTTGTTCCTGGAACGCCTCGAGGGCGTGGCCGACCCCGAGGAGAAGCGCCGGATCATCGGGCGGACGTTCGTCGAGGTCTTCGAGGCCGAGACGGTCGCCGTGACCGAGCGGCTGGGCCGCAAGCCGCGGTTCTTGGCGCAGGGCACGTTGTACCCCGACGTCATCGAGAGCGTCTCGTTCAAGGGCCCCTCGGCGACCATCAAGACGCACCACAACGTGGGCGGGCTGCCCGAGAAGCTGGGCTTCGAGTTGTTGGAGCCGTTCCGCGAGTTGTTCAAGGACGAGGTCCGCGACGTCGGCCGCGAGTTGGGCGTGCCCGACGCGATCATCCGTCGGCACCCGTTCCCCGGCCCCGGCCTCGCCGTCCGCGTGCTCGGGCCGGTCTCGCGCGACGCGTGTGACTTGCTTCGCCAGGCCGATACGATCTGGCTCGACGAGCTCGAGAGCTCCGGCACCTACGACGACGTCTGGCAGGCCTTCGCGGTCTTGCTCCCCGTCCAGTCCGTCGGCGTCATGGGCGACTTCCGGACCTACGAGCAGGCCGTCTGCCTGCGCGCGGTGACCTCGACCGACGGCATGACCGCGGACTGGGCACGGTTGCCCTACGAGGTCCTGGGCCGCGCCTCGAACCGGATCATCAACGAGGTCCGCGGCATCAACCGCGTCGCCTACGACGTGTCCTCGAAGCCGCCGGCCACCATCGAGTGGGAGTAGACGACCTCGAGGTCGGAGCTCGTCCTCGAGGTGAACTACGCGACCTCGAGGACGAAGACGGGCGCTAGCTCTTCGGCCCGA
>NZ_JBARYR010000005.1:0-11072 GCF_049648075.1 Rubrivirga sp.
CGTCCGACGCGGGCCTCGGCCTCGAGGTTGGGACCGCGGTCCGCGACGGCCCACAGATCGCCGCTCGGCGCGATGTCCAGCCCAGACAGGCCGCCCTCGATGATGGTCACGCCCTCGAGGACGGCGATGGCAGAGTCGGGCAGGACGAATCGCTGGGGTTCTGGTGATGCCGGCGGGGAGGAGCATCCGGCCGCGAACAGGACGAGGAGCAGGAGGCGCATGGCGCTCGAACGCGGACGCCCGAAGAAAGAGCCCTCGAGGGCGTTCCGCCCGACCTCGAGGGCGCCAGATCGGCCGGCTGACGGCGTTACGTGTCCTCTATCTTGGCGTCCTCCATCCGGGCGCCGTCCCCCCGTGGCCTCCGACGACCTCCCACCCGATCCCGAGCCGCTGCCGCCCTCCGCGCCTGGAGGGGTGGACCCGGCGACTGCCGAGGAGCCGTCGCTCCGAGCGGCGGTGGCGGAGCAGTGGAACGCCCTGCCTGTGGCCGGTCGGTGGGGCGCGGTGCTGCTGCTGTTGGGGATCGCGGCGTGGATCGTCGTGCCGCGCCTCCTCGAGGTCTCCGAGGGGCCGACGGAGGAGGAGCGCCAGCAAGAAGCGACCACCGCACGTCGCCAGTACGCCGAGGTCCTCCGCCAGAACCCGACGCCACTCGACTCGGCCGTCGTCGACGGAACGCTGGGACCGGGCGACGCCGAGCCGACCGACGAGCGCTACGTCGATCACTACGTCTACGAGGCCGACAGCGTCGCGTTCTCCATCCTGGCGACGTCCGGCGAGTTCACGCCCGACCTGTCGGTCCGCCTCCCGGACGGCCGGACCGTGGCGGCGTCGGACCTGCTGAGTACGCAGACGCGCGCGGAGGTGGACGGACTTCAGGGGCCGGGTCGCTTCGAGGTCGTGATGACGTCGCGACAGGCCCGCGCCGAAGGGGCGTACGAGCTGTCCGTTCTCCCCGCTGGCCCGGCCGACTCGGTCTACGTCGATGGCGACGCGCGCCTCGACACGCTCGGTTCGGGGCCTCTTCGGGGCGGCCGCTATGAGGCGGCGTACGGAATCTCAACGGGGTCCGAGTTGCCGGTCATCGTCCGCGTCGTGTCGTCGGCGTTCGTGCCGCGCGTGCAACTGATCGGGCCGAACGGCGAGGTTCGCGACTCGTGGCGCTCCATCGAACAGGTCTCGGCCGGGGATAGTCTGGGCACCGTCAACGGCGTCGTGCTCCGGTACCTGCCCGGGTGGGACGCGCCGTACCGCCTGCTCGTTAGCTCGGAGGAGCCCGGCGCAGCGGGGGCGTTCGCCGTCGAGGTGAAGAGCATCCCCATCCGCCCGCTCCGGGTCGGCGAGACGGGCGTGAGCGCGACCCTGGGCGACGGGAGCTGGATCGAGGACGGCCGCTACGTCGACTCGTACCGGTTCCGAATCGGTGCGGACGTCAAGACCACGCTCGAGGTCGAGTCCGAGGACTTCCCGCCCGCGTTCCGGCTGTGGCGAATCGCACGCCGCGCCCGCTCGGACGTCTCGGAAGAAGTCAACGAAGAAGCGGTCGCCGAGATCTCCCTCGAGGACGGCCTCGATGCGGGCGAGTACTTCCTCGAGGTCTCGTCGGGCGGGGAGGACACGACTGTGACGAGGGGCGGCGAGTACGCCGTCCGCGTGATGACGGAGGCCAACGAGCCCGCGCCGTCGCTCGATCGGCCGGCGTTGTCGTCGAAGGTCTTTGCGACCGAGGTCCGGCGGACGGGCCAGAGCGGCGGCAGCACCTTCGAGGTCGGCGTGACGAACGTCGCCATCTCCTACCCCAACGCATCGAGGACGCGCGTCCAGCTCAGCATCACCGTCCGGTCCATCGACTACACGGGTGGATGGGCGCCGTGGGCCAGTTTCGCGCGCCAGGCCTACGTCGTGGACGACCGCGGGCGTCGCTACACGGCGGCCGTGACGGAGAGCCAGAGCCCGTCCGGGCTCGAGGCCGAGCCGGGGACGGCGCGGCGCGGGACGGTCGTGTTCTACCTACCGGAGGTGGCGGAGCAGATCGAGCGCGTGGTGCTGGTGGCGTCGATCGGCGAGCGGACGGTGACACTGCCGATCCCAGTTCCGCGGTAGCCGGGGGTTCGGTGGTGGGGACATCGGTACGTCCTCGAGGACGGCGTCGGGGACCGCCTCTAAATCGCCCTCGAGAGGCTGTCCTTGAGGGTGAGGCGTCGTTGATGCGCGGCCTCGAGGTCGGGTTCAGAACTCCCTCTCCTCACGCGAGGAGGGGGGACGTGATCTGATCGGCTTGGACAGGACGCGACTTCGAGGCCGCGGCCCCACACCGTTCTCGAGGACGAGGTCGGGGCGGGGTCTGGAAACCTCCCCAACTCCTAACCCCAGTCCCCAACACCCGCGCTACGGCATCGTCAGGCCGCCGTCGACCGAGAGGGACTGGCCGGTGACGGTCCGGCTCCAGGGCGAGGCGAAGAACAGGACGGCGTCCGCGAACTCGTCCGGCGTCACCGTCTGCTGGAGCGGCGTGGCCTGGCGGACGAACTCGAACACGTCGTCGGTCGTGACGGCGCTCGCGTCGGTCGTCTGGAGAAGCCCGCCGGCGACCACGTTGACGCGGATCCCGTGCGGCCCGAGCTCCTTCGCCAGCGTTCGTGTGATGCCGACCAGTCCGGCCTTCGCGGCCGTGTAGTCGTGGTACGTCACGACCGGGTTGTACACCAAGTTGGTGCCGACGTGGATGAGCGACCCGCCGCCCTCCTTCATCGCCGGCACCGCCGCCTTGGCGAGGTTGAGCGCCGCACGGACGGCGCCCTGGTACTGGCGCTCGAAGTGCTCCCACGTCACGGTATCGAGCGACACGTAGTCCGCGGTCGGGTCGAACGAGTAGTCCGGGAGCGCGCTGCTCACGACCGTGTCGAGCCGGCCGTAGCGCTCCGTCACGGCGTCTACCATGCCCTGGACGGCGTCGGCGTCGGTGACGTCGGCCTGGTGGGCGAACGCTCGGCCGCCCGCGTCCTCGATCTCGGCGACGACCGCCTCGGCCTTGTCCTGGCTCTTGAGGTAGTTCACGCACACCGCAGCGCCCTCCCGAGCCAGCGCTCGGGCGATGGCGGCGCCGGCCCCACGGCTGGCTCCGGTGACGAGGGCGACAGAATCGGTTAGGACGGGCATCGAGGACGGGAAGGGAAAGAGCCGAAAGCTACCTGGACCTCGAGGACGAGCCACGCCGTTCTAGGCCGGTCTCCCCGTTTCCTCATGCCCTCCGTCTTGATCACCGGCGCCTCTCGCGGCATCGGCGCTGCAATCGCTGTCGCCTTCGCCGATCTCGGCTGGCGCGTCGCGCTCGTCGCTCGATCCGAGCCCGACCTCGAGGCCGTGGCCGCTCGCGTCCTCGAGGACGGTGGCGATGCCCGTCCGTTCGCGTGTGACGTGACCGTCGTCGAGGACGTCGAGTCGATGGCCGCGTCCGTCCTCGAGTGGGGCGGCGTGCCAGACGTCGTGGTCAACAACGCCGGGCTGTTCGAGCCCGGGGGCGTGTTAGAGACCTCGCCCGACGCGTTCCGGCGTCAGCTCGAGGTCAACGTCGTGAGCGCCTTCCTGGTCACGCGGGCGTTCCTGGGCGAGATGCTCGAGCGGGGCTCCGGCCGCGTCCTGATGATGGGGTCCGTCGCGTCCGTTCGTGGGTATCCGTCGGGCGCCGCCTACGGAGCGGCCAAGCACGCGCTGCTCGGGTTTGCCCGGTCGCTCCGTGAGGAGACGAAGGGGACGGGCGTCTCGGTCACGACGCTCCTGCCCGGGGCGACGCGGACCGGATCGTGGGACGGCACCGACCTGCCCGACGACCGGTTCATCCCACCGGAGGATGTGGCGAAGGTCGCCCTCGAGGTCGCGACGTTGTCGTCGAGGACCGTCGTCGAGGAAGTGCTCATCCGGCCGGACGCGGGTGACATCTAGGAGGAGTTTGACCTCGAGGCCTGCTCGTCTAAGGCTGTCGGTGGGTTCCAGGACCCGGTGGAACGCGACGCGTCGCGGAGATGTCTGTTCGGCTCTCACCGCACGCACCCATGCCCGACGTCCGACACGAAACTGACAAGCACCGCTTCGTCGCCGACGTCGAGGGCGGGATGGCCGAGCTCGAGTACACGCTCGACGGCGACGTCGCGTCGTTCGTCCACACCCTCGTTCCGAAGCCGGCCCGTGGGCAGGACATCGGCACGGCGCTCGTCGAGGCCGGACTGTCGTGGGCGCGCAACGAGGGCATGCGGATCGTGCCCGCGTGCCCGTTCGTCGCGGCCTACGTCAAGAAGAACCCTAAGGCGCAGGACCTGGTCGCCTAGCGGACGATGGTGAACCGGGCCGTCCTCGAGGCCGATCCCGAGGTGGCGCGGACGACGTAGACGCCCGGCGCTAGTCCGGTGATCTCGACGCGCTGAGGCCCTCCGATGTCGAGGCGCCCAACCACGCGCCCGAGTGTGTCCACGACCTCGAGGCTAGACCGCTCCTCGACCTCGAGGGAGACGGCACCCGCCGACGGGTTTGGCCAGACACGCAGGCTCCTGACCTCGAGGTCGGTCTCGCTCGAGGTCGCCCCGAGCGAGACCAAGCGCAGCCCGTCGACGACGACGAAGGCCGGGCTCGTGCTGCCAGACGCGTCGTCGGTCACGACCACGCTGTCGCCAGGCGCGAGCGAGAACTCGCCGATCCGGTTCCACACGCCGGCCGACGTGGCCAAGGTCTGGTTGGCGCGGACCGTTCGTGAGGAGCCGCCCGAGTAGACGGTGAACGGCGTGTCGGTGGCGCGGTTGGGAGCGGGCGTCCACCACGCGTCGAGGGCGTAGTCGCCGGCCCGGATCCCGTCTAGGACGAAGACGGCTCGGTCGTCACCGGTCCCGACCTCGTTGAGCCGCGACGGCGTGCCGCCGAAGAAGGGCGCGTTCGCGCTCTCGAACCAGTCCCCGGTCTCGCGGTAGCCATCGCCGCCGGCGTCGAAGGTGGTCTCCTCACCGGCCGTCGGGCCGCCGGGTGCTCGGATCAGCAGCGCCGAGGCGACCGGCCGGTTCGAGCGAACCAGATCCGCGCCGCCGGCCGACATCGCCGTCGAGCCGCCGCCGTCCAGGTTCAATGCCTCGACAGCGCCCAGGTCCACCATCAGTTGGGCGAGTTCGGGCAACGTGAGCCCGTTCTGCTCGCTCACCGCGACCAGCAGCATCCGCCGGTCCGACGTGTAGCCGACGGCCGTCCGCGCCCTCGAGGACGTCGTGTCGACGCCGGAGCCGCCGAAAAAGACCTCTTCGGTCCAGGTCAGCGCCGCCCGTCCGTCCTGCACTAAGACCGGGCCCCCGCCGATGGCGGTCGTGACGTCCCACGGAGCGCCACCGTCCGGGAACGACGCGTCGGGTTGGGGCTGGGGCGCGCCGGGCGCGTTGGGGCTCGGCTGCGGGTACGCGTAGGTCTCGCCCTCGACGTCGTAGATCCAGGCGACATCGGGCGTTCGCCGCGAGCTGATTCCGACGGCGCTCCGCGTTGGGAAAAACTGCTGCCCGTCGCGCGTCAGCGCCTTGATGTTGGGCGAGGCCACGACGCCGTCCTCGAGGACCAAGCTGAACGACTGGCCGCCGCCGTAGTAGCCGCCGTTGATGGCCGCGAACACGCCGGTCTCGTCGGCGAACGACGGGACGGTCTCGGTGCCTTGGTCCGAGAGCATCGCCTCAAGCTCCCAGTCGTCGGCGGACAGGTCCGCTCGGATCAGGGAAGCGCGCAGGGGCGTCCCGGCTCGCGTGACGTCGAACACGCGGACGGAGCGCGGCACGCCCTCCTCGGCGTCCGGCCGCGCGTCGAGCGTGAGCGTCTGGGCCGAGGCAATCGAGGCAAGGAGGACCGTACAGGCGGCCAGGCGGAGCAAGGTCATAGGGGTGGGGAGCGTCGGTGGGGCTAGCGGCCGGTGTGGGCCTCGGAGGCTGGACTGCAAACGATACGACCTCGAGGGCGGCGATCTCGACATGGTATTCCATTCTGCCGTCCTCGAGAGCGGTCCGGGCGAGCCGCACGGAAGACATGGTCTCTCGAGCGTCGTCCAGAGCGAAGGGCGTCAGCCTGGTGCCGAAGGGTCTCGCCGTGGTCCGTCTGGCTCCGGCGAGCGGGCCGCCCTCGAGGCCGCGAGCGTCGTACCGTTCCAATCTGCTCGAGCTGTCCGTGGGACCCCGAGTGGCCTCGTCCTCGAGGCCGATCGCCGTTCCAGGCGCGGCGTCCCACCGAGTCTATGCGATGCCGGTGCAACTCGTGATAGCAGTCGCCGTAGAGGATCGCCGCCTGACCACAGACTTGCATTCCACGACGATGAGCACCGCTACCCATGACACCACCACGGTCGCGAGCCGTTTGTTTCAGCCCTCCCTTGGCGTCCTGTTCCTCATGATAGGGGGCGTCACGCTCTGGGGCGCCGATGGCGGACGCGATCTTTTGGAGGCCGCGACGTGGGCCGCGTTCGGCCTCTCCCAAGTCATTACTGCGGCCTCGACCACCCTGCCCATCCGGTGGATCGGCTACGGGTTTGCGGCGGTCGGCGTTGTCCTGTTCGGGATCGAGATCGCGATCGCGTTCGGGTAGAGGGCCGGCGACGGGGGCCGCGGCGCTTCAGGCCGTCCGAGCCGGGTGCCTGGCTGTGTCCTCGACGGCTGACCGGCGGGCCAAGACGGTAGCTTCCCCCATGTCTTCCGACCTGTTCGAGGCCGCTGCCTCCGCCCGACGCGCCCGCTCGGCCCCGCTCGCCGACCGGATGCGGCCGCAAACGCTCGACCAGTACGTCGGGCAGGGGCACATCCTGGCGCCGGGCTCGCTCCTGCGCCGCGCCGTCGAGGCCGACCGCGTCACGTCGCTCATCCTGTTCGGCCCGCCGGGCACGGGCAAGACGACGCTGGCGCGGATCATCGCGAACACGACGCGGAAGCACTTCGCGAGCCTGAACGCGGTCTTGGCCGGCGTCAAGGACATCCGCGAGCAGGTGGCCGCGGCCCAGGAGCGGCTCCGGCTCCACGGCCAGGGCACGATCCTGTTCGTGGACGAGGTCCACCGGTTCAACAAGTCGCAGCAGGACGCGCTCCTGCCGCACGTCGAGAACGGGACGGTCACGTTCGTTGGCGCGACGACGGAGAACCCGTACTTCGAGGTCAACAAGGCGTTGGTCTCGCGCTCGCGCGTGTTCGAGTTGCAGACGCTGACGGAGGACGACTTGCGCGCCGTCGTGGCCCAAACCCTCGAAGACGAGACACGTGGCTACGGCCGCTTGGAGGTCGCCCTCGAGGACGACGCGCTCGACCACCTGGTGAGCACGGCCAACGGCGACGCGCGGTCGCTGCTCAACGCGCTCGAGCTGGCCGTCGAGACGACCGACCTCGAGGGCGGCGTGGTCCAGATCACCCTCCCCATCGCGGAGGAGTCAATCCAGCGCCGGGCCGTGCTCTACGACAAGGACGGCGACGCCCACTTCGACACGATCTCGGCGTTCATCAAGTCGATGCGTGGCTCGGACCCCGACGCGGCGCTGTACTGGATGGCCAAGATGATCTATGCCGGCGAGGACCCGCGCTTCGTCCTCCGCCGCATGATCATTTTTGCGAGCGAGGACATCGGTCTGGCAGATCCGAACGCGATCCGGCAGGCCGTCGCGTGCCAGCAGGCGTTCGAGTTTGTCGGGATGCCCGAGGGCCGCTACATGCTGGGCCAGTTGTGCCTCTACCTGTCGATGGCGCCCAAGTCGAACTCGACGATGGCCTTCTTCAGCGCGCTCGCCCACGTCGAGAAGGAGCGGTCGGAGGACCCGCCGAACCCACTCAAGGACGGCTCGCGCGACAAAAAGGGGCTGGGGCACGGCGTCGGCTACAAGTACCCGCACGCCTACCGCGACCACTACGTGCCGGAGCAGTACCTCCCGAGCGGGATGCAGGGGACGTACTTCTACGAGCCGAGCGACCAGGGGCTCGAGGTCAAGCTGCGAGCGCGGCTGGAGGACCTGCGGGCGCGCGATGCCGAGGAGTCGATCGAGAAGCGCGTGCAGAAGTACGCGTCCGACGAGTAGGTCGTCCTCGACGGGTCGCCCTCGAGGGCGCGCCACCGACCTCGAGGACGACCCCCCGATTCAGCACCGGGCGATCGGCACCGACATCCCCCGTACGAACAGGCGCTCTCGATGCGTCGTACGCTTCCGACTGACTCTCCTCGACACATGGTCCGCCTTCCGGCCCTCGGCCTCCTCGCCGTCCTCTTCGTCGCCGGCTGCGCCACGACCGGCGTCTACCGCGCCGACGGCGACGCGCCGGCACCGCTCCCGAGCGAGCGGGTCGCGTTCACCGTCTTCCTGGCTGGCAACACGACCGACTTCGACACCGACGCCGTGCTCCGCCAGATCGGCCTCGAGGCCGGCGCCGCAGGCGAGAACAGCGCCGTCGTGCTCCTGGGCGACCTCGAGGGCGACGAGAGCCGGGCCGCACTGACCACGGCGCTCCGAGGCTATTCGGGCCGTGTCGTCGCCGTGCCGGGCGACCGTGACGGCCGCGACGTCGTGGACCGTCTCGAGGACGCACTCGGCCTCGAGGTCGAGGGGCCGAACAGCGCGGACGGCGAGCTTCGCGAGGTCGACCTGACCGAGACGCTGCGCCTGGTCGCGCTCGACACGCCGTGGTGGCTCAGCGGCGCCGAGACCGCCGACGCCTGGCACCCCGCCGACGCCGCGACCGAGCTCGAGCGACTCGTCATCGACCGCGACGACGAGCAGCTCATCATCGTCGGGCACCACCCGCTCGAGTCGAACGGGCGCTTCGGCGGTGCCCGGACCTTTTTCGGTGGGATCGCGACCCTCGGCGTCGCCCCGCTGCTGTCGCCGACGGTCGGCGTCACGGACCAAGACCTGGCCTCGCCGACGTACCGACGGTTCACCCAGGCCCTCGCCTCAGCGTTCGGAAACCACGAGCGGCTGGTCTACGCCGGCGCGAGCGACCACAGCCTGCAGGCGTTCACGCGCCCCGTCAACGGCGGACGTGGTGAGCAGACCCTCCTAGTCAGCGGAACCGGCGGTGGCGACATCGGCGCGGCGCAGGGTGGATACGGCGCCGCTTTCGTCGCTCCGAAGCCCGGCTTCTGGCGCCTGACGTACTACGCCGATGGGAGCCTGTGGAGCGAGGCCGTCGCCCTCGAGGGCGGCCAGCCTACCGTCCTCTACAGCCGCCAGGTCGCGGAGCCCGACGCCGAGCTCTCGGCCGAGCTCGCGCCACCGCCCCAGGTGACCGGCCGCGTCGACGTGCCGAGCGCTCCGGTCACCCAGCCGCTCGACGCCGGCTTCGACTCGGGCTCGTTCCGCAACGACGGGCTGACGCGCTTCTTCGCCGGCGCCGGCTACCGCGACGCCTGGAAGACGCCGGTCGGCTTGCCCGTCCTCGACATGGGCGCCGTCGGCGGCGGACTCACGCCGCTCCGCGCGAGTGGCGGAAACCAGACGACCGGTCTCCGCCTCCAAGGCGAAGACGGACATGTGTACGAGGTCCGGTTGATCGAGAAGGGAGGAACGGGCGGCCTTCCTGAGCCCCTGCGTGACGGGTTCGCGGGCGATCTCGTCCTCGACTTGCGCTCCGCCGCGCTCCCCTACGCCGCGGTCGTGGCGGCCGACTTGGCGGCATCCGCCGGGCTCTATGCGCCCCAGCCCCAGGTCCTCTTCGTCCCCGACGACCCGCGCCTGGGCGTTTACCGCGAGACGTTCGGCGGCAAGGTGGCCCTCTTCGAGGTCCGCCCCGACGACGACATGTCCGACCTCGAGGGCTGGACCGAGGTCACCGACGTGATCTCCTCCGGGAAGCTCCGCGAGGAGTTGGCCGACGACCAGGACCACCGCGTCGACCAGCGCGCGTTCTTCCGCGCCCGCCTTCTGGACCTGATGGTCTCGGACTGGGACCGCCACGCCGGCCAGTGGCGCTGGGCCGCGTTCGAGCCCGGCGAGCTCGACCCGACCCTCGAGGGCGACGCCGCGACCAAGGGGAAGGTCTACCAGCCGATCCCGCGCGACCGCGACTGGGCCTTCTACGACCTGGGCGGCGTGGCGCAGCGTGCGCTCTTCCAGTTTGACCGACGCTACCAGCCGTTCGGCGAGGGCTACGGCAGCATCTTGGGCCTGACGGCGAACGCGAGAGGCCAGGACCGCCGGTTCATGAGCGAGATCACGCGCGACGACGCGCTCATGATCGCGGACGATCTCGGCGCACGCCTCACCGATGCCGCCATCGACCGGGCCATCGACAAGATCCCAGACGAGATCCGAGCCGAGGTCGGGGACGAGTGGCGAACGGGCCTGGTCAACCGCCGCAACGATCTTGGGTACGCAGCCGAGAGGCTCTACGAGTTGGCCGCGCAAACCGTTGACGTAGTCGGGAGCGACGAGCGGGAGCGGTTCAGCGCCGTGCCCTCGGGCGACGGCGGCGTGACGGTCATCGTCGAATCCTTCAAGGGCGGCGACCCCGGCCTCGAGTTGTACCGCCGCACGTTCCGGCCCGGCGAAACCCGCGAAGTGCGGCTCTATGGACGCGGTGGCCGGGACCAGTTCGACGTCGCGCCTGACGCGGACGCCATTGCCATTCGGGTGATCGGCGGCGGGGGCCGCGACAACGTCGTCTCGGGCGAGTCCGACGTGACCCTCTACGACACGCCCGACGGCATCGAGGTCGAGGGACCCGTGGACGACCGGCGCTCGGACGATCCGGGCGTTAACCGCTACAGCGAGGACGAGCGCGTGACACCGCTCTTCGTCTCAGCGCCGATCGTGGGCGCACGTGCGACGGACGGCGTGATCCTGGGTGGGTCCGTGACCAAAACCTCCTACGGGTTTCGGATGCGGCCGTACGCGTCCCAGCAAACGTTCGCGGCCGACGTGGCGACGGGTACGTGGGGCGTCCGCGCCAGCTATGACGGTCACTTCGTGGAGGCGATCGGGCCGTTCGACGCTCGCGTCGGGCTGTCGGGCGCGCTGCCGCGCAACGTGCGCAACTTCTATGGTTTGGGCAATGAGACCGCGTTCGTCGACGACGACGTCGCCCGGCTCAACC
>NZ_JBARYR010000006.1:0-1687 GCF_049648075.1 Rubrivirga sp.
CGTCGAGGCCGAGATCGATGCGTACCGCGAGCGGTTGCGGACCTCGGCCGATAGCGTCGAGGTCGTGGACTACGGTGCCGGAAGCGACCGGCCGCCCCAGCGCGCCGTCGCGGACATCTACAAGCGCGCCGCCACCGGCCCGGCCTGGGGGCGGTTCTTGTTTGGCCTGGCGCGCGGCCTTCGTCCTCGACGTGTCTTGGAGCTCGGCACCAACCTCGGTGTCGGCGCTGCGCATTTGGCGGGAGCCCTCGCGCTCAACGAAGAGGAGGGAGGACCGGCCGGTCGGCTCGTCACCTTGGAGGGCGCACCTGCTCTGGCCTCGAGGGCGAGCGCCGGCCTCGAGGGACTGGGCCACAGCGTCGGCACGGGGAGGCGCATCGAGGTCGTGGTCGGGCCGTTCGCCGAGACCTTGCCGACCGTCCTCGAGGACGAGTACGACCTGGTGTTCGTCGACGGGCACCACCAGGCTGAGGCCGCCCTCGACTACCTCGACGTCTTGGAGCCGGCCCTGGCCGACGGCGCCGTCGTCGTCCTCGATGACGTCGAGCCGGGACGGTCTGTCAGGCGTGCGTGGACGGCGTTGCGAGCGAGCGGCCAGGCGCGGACTGGTATCTACGTGGTGAAGTACGGGATCTTTGTGCACCGACCCACCGACGCGAGGGGAGCCGCGACGGCCGCCGCGCGTGTGAGTCCTCCCGATCCGATCCGCGCCTAATCCATGCCCCTCACCGACGCCGAACTCGTCACGGCCTACCTCGACGAGGGCGACCAGCGCGCGTTCTCGCAACTGCTGTCCCGACATCAGGAGCGGATCTACAGCTACCTCGTCGGCATGGTCCGCGACCGCGACGTCGCGAACGACCTGTTCCAGGAGACCATGTTCCGGGCCATCCAGGCCATGCACCGCCGCCGCGGCTCGTACGAGAGCCAGGGGCGGTGGCTCGCCTGGACCATGCGGATCGCTCGGAACGCGGCGCTCGATTGGCTCCGCGCGAAGAAGAAGTTCAGCGATGTCGACAAGTTCAACAATGAGGACGAGGGGGCCTCGTTCTGGGACCGGCTGCCCGATACCGCACCCGACGCCGACGTGCTCCTAAACCGAGCCGGCCTGTGGAGCGAGGTCGAGGAGGCCATCGACCAGCTTCCGCCGGAGCAGCGCGAGGTCGTCCTCATGCGGCACCAGTCGGAGCTCACGTTCCGTGAGATCGCCGAACTCACCGGCGTCTCCATCAACACAGCCCTAGGGCGAATGCGCTACGCGCTGATCAACCTGCGCAAGATCCTCGACCCCGAATGGTTCGAGGGCGTGACCGCAGACGTCCCCGGCGCTCCCAAGCCGAAGGACACCGCCGCGGCGTAACGCCCGGCTCGGCTTCTGCCGATTCCTTTCACACACGAGAACGCCAGCCGTCCCGTTCGCTACGCCCGCCCACCCACCGATGTCCGACGTTACTCTCCCGCTCCGCCACGTCTACGGTGTGGAGCCGCACGAGGCCCTTCGGCCGGGCGACGCGGGGTACGGGGAGCAGGAAGCGCTCCGGGAGCTACACCGCGTCCTCGAGGCGCTGCCCCTCGAAGGCCCGTCCGATGGAGCCCTCGAGGCCGTGACGGCCCGCGCCCTCGAGCCCGGCCCACGCGTCGGCCTCGAGGCCGAGTCGGCCGCCGAGCGTGCCGTCCTCGACCAATC
>NZ_JBARYR010000007.1:0-3940 GCF_049648075.1 Rubrivirga sp.
GTGGAGGTCGGAGCGCTGGGGCTCGGCGGCGAGGCCGCGTGACTGGGGCCAGATGTGCTCGGCGTTGACGCCCTGGTCGTGGGCGCTGGCCGAGGCGTCCCGTCCGGCCTCGAGGTCGATGCAGAAGCCGGTGTAGACCCCGCAGACGGCGCCGACCGTTCGCTGGCGGTAGGTGTACAAGCTGTCGCGGGCCGGGCCGTAGCCAAGCGTCCGGGTGGGCGCGAAGTCGCGGCGGAGCGCGTCGCGCAGCGGGGCGCCCTCGAGGTCGGGGTAGAGGAGGGATGTGGGATAGAGGGGCGGAGGGATCGGGGTATTGGCGTCCCAACCTGTGCGAGCGTTGGCGTCGCCAGCGGGCGCCTGGTAGTCGTTGAGGCGTCCGGGGGAGGCGGGATGCGGGCCACCCCACACGAAGTCGGTGGCCTCGAGGCCGGCGCCGGTGAGCTGGAGCGAGTAGCCAGCGGGCATCTGGGTCCACTCCTGTGGCGGGACGCGGCCCGTGCCTCGGGCGGGCGTGGTCCAGGCGAGGGAGTCGGGGTGCGAGGGGGCGCCTGCTCCGGGTATTGCGGCTTCGGTGGCTTGGAGGACGGGGCCGGCGACGGCGTTGAACTGGCAGCCGCCGTAGCTCACGAACTGGACGAGCGTGGCGTCGGGGTCGAACAGGGCGACGCCATTGCACCGGTTCCACATGCCCTGGACGGGGAGCCAGGCGGCGCCGAGCGAGCCCTCAGCGGGGAGGGCTCCGACCAGGGCAGGAGTGGCGTCCACCTCGAGGTCGTACGGGTCGTAGGGACGGCCGCCTCCGCCGTAGAGGGCGAGTCGCCATCCTGTGAGGTCGGTGCGGGCCGGTCCGGCGACCTCGACGCCCTCTGCGACGTCTCGGCCGGCGTTGGTGGCGTGGACCTCGTTGATCCAGAGCGGCGGCGCGGTGCGATCGACTCGAGGACGAGGAGGGAAGGCGCGGTCGGCGAGCGACGGGTCGGTGACGAACGGGTTGGTGTTGTCCTGGAGAGCGGTGGCCCGGTCGTGGCGGTCGATCTCAAGGTCGTCGGGTGGGTCGGCTGCGTGGTCGGCGAGCAGGTCGTCGACCTCGAGGGCGTGGGCGCTCGCAGGCCACTCCGCGCCTGCGCCCTCGAGACCGGCCTCGACGTGGAGCGGGTAGACGGTGCGGACGTAGAGCGCGGCACGGGCGACGTCGCCACGTCGGTCCTCGAGGACGGCGCCGGAGCCGGTGCTGGGCCAGGCGGCGTGGAGGTCGAGGTGGTCGCCGGTGGGCGAGGGGAGGGCGTCGGCGGGGAGCGGGGTGCCGACGACGTGGGCCTGGGGCGTCGCGGTGGGCTCGGCGGTCGCAATGGCCCAGTCGGGTGGGAGCGCGCCGGGACGGTGGAGGGTGGTCGTGTCGTCAAGGGCGGCGACGAACGGGGTCTCAGTGACCTCCCACCACTCCTCGACGTCCCACGTGGAGTCGGCCGGGACAAAGGTGCTGTCGCTGTAGAACGTGGAGTCGAGACGGACGCGGAGGTCGACGGTGGACACCAGGACAGCGGTTGCAGCCGCAGCATCGAGGAGGGCGACTGGAGCGTGTGTGGCTCGCAGGCAGGCCCTCAGTCGCCACCCGTCGCCGTCGCAGGGTCCGGTGCGGGGTTGGGCGTCGGCCGACGCTGAGAGGGCAAGGAGAGCCACGAGGAGGGCCGAGAGGGAGCGGTTCACTTGAGGTCGGCCCGGGGCTGGAACATGAAGAACTGCCGGAACACCCGGAAGACGAGGTATCCGAGGATGGTCACGAACGTGAGCACGATGTAGAGGTCGGTGTCCGTCGTCCCGATCATGAGCACGCGGACGGCGCCCAAGCCGATCAGAAAAAAGACGTAGATGAGACCGAGGTTGAAGAAGGGTGCGTCGTCTCGGGCCTGGAGGTCGCGGACGTCCTGGTCGGAGACGACCTGGGATTGGGCGCCGTCGTGCATCATGGCACGCAGGATGGCCGGGTTGCCCTCGGCGCGGCGCAAGACCTCGCGCCGGTAGTGGGCGCGGTCGGCGCAGGCGATGTCGTAGCGGCCGACGAAGTACTCGAAGAGCGCGCCCGTGTGGTCGTCGCCGAGCGGTCCGAGGGGGAGCTGGCCGAAGGTGGCGAAGAAGGTCCGTAGCGAGCGGCCCTGGGGGACGACGCGGACGGCGCCGATGATGGTGGCACGGCGCTGGAGCTCGCGGAGGAAGAGGCCCTGGGTGGGCGAGGCCCGGTCGAGCGCGTCGAGGACGATCAGGAGCCGGGGTGCCCGGCCGCCGCGAGCGATGTCGTGGAGCGACTCGACGATGGCCGTCTGGCGCTCGTCGGTAGTGCGGAGCAGCTTTCGGACCTCGGCGGCGTCGAGCTCGGCGCAGGCAGCGGCCCGCATTGAGGCCGGGACGCCGGGCAGGGCCAGGAGGCCGAGGTCGTGGAAGGCGTCGACGAGCGTCGTGACGAGGTGGGCGGGCGGTCCCGCCTCGGCGACGTAGATCGTGGTGAGCGTGCGGTCGGGGCCTTGGGGGAGGGAGACGGCCAGGCGGCGGACCAGGCGCTGCTCGGCGGGATCGAGGGCGATCCGTTGGCCTCGGGCGACGGCCTGGAGGTCGAGGAGGAGACGGGTCTTGCCGACGCCCTCGTCGCCGACCAGCAAGGTGTGGCGGCCGCGGGCGGCGCGGCCGACGAGGTCGGACAAGACGTGGCCGTTCCCGAGGCGGACGGGGTCCGTCAAGACCGTCGTCGCCGGGCCGGGGGGCGTGTTTCCTAGAGCCTCGGCCGACGGGCTGAGCAGGGGAGGGGCGGTCGAGGTCACCGGTGGAGCCGGGTCCAGAGTTGGGCGGCGTGCTGGACCGCGGGGCTGTCGACGTGGGCGTGGGCGCCGTGGAAGGCGAGGAGCTTGTCGGCGACCTGAGCGGTGATCTTGCCGCGAGCTCGCTTGAACAGGTGCCAGCGTCGGGGCGGATCGGCGGTCAGGAGGGCTCGGAGGTAGGGGACGGTGTGCTCCGGGGGGACGGCGCCCTCGAGGTCGAGGCTTTTGGCGACGTGGTCGTGGTGGTCACGGGCGCGGTCGCGGCCGACGGCGTCCTCGAAGACGGCGACGACCTCGCTGCGGAGCCGGTCGAGCTCGAGGGCGAGGGGGTGGAGCGGCGCCTGGGGTTCCGGGTTCTGAGTTCCGGGTTCGTCGGCTGTGGCGGTGTCCCCGGCGGGCGAGGCGGGCGCGCCGGCGGTGGCTGAACCCTCACCGGGCTCTCCCGAAGAGAGATGGGACCTCTCTTGGGCCTCTGGTGCTTGGGCCTCTGGTGCCGGCGTGCGGCCTTGGAGCTCGGCGACCAAGGCGGAGAGGGGAGAGGCTGTGGACGGGCGCTCGGCACGTTGGCGGAGGTCGTCCTCGAGGTCGGACGACGTGGGCGGCTCGTCCTCGGTCGGTGCTGGCTCCGGGGGTTGTTCTGAGGGTTTGCGAGCTCGCGCCAGGCGGTCGGCCTGGGCGATGGCGGCGTCGAGGTCTAGAGGGTCTTGACGGTCTCCGGCGACGGCCTTGTTCTTGGCGCGGTCGTAGAGCAGGACGCGGCCGGCGACGCCGGCCAAGACGGCCTCGAGGTCGAGGGGCTCGGCGCCGAGCTCGACGAGACGGACGGCGGGCGCGGCCGGGTCGGAGTAGTCGTTGGCCTCCAGGATCCCAGCCTGGCAGCCGCACCGGGCGAGTTGGTCGGCCACGAGCGCCGCCGAGGCCGGGCCGTCGACGTGGAGCTTGAGGCACTCGGCGTAGAACGTGGTCTCGAGCAGACGTGCGGCGTCGGCGTGGTCGACGGAGAAGAGGGAGAGGGCGGGCGCGTGGCCGCGGTCTCGAGCGTCGTGAAAGCGGGCGACGGCCGTGGCTGGCGAGACTGGAAATCGGTAGTCGGGCGTGGTGCGAGCGACGGCGACGAGCCCGCCGGAGGC
>NZ_JBARYR010000008.1:0-6761 GCF_049648075.1 Rubrivirga sp.
GTCGTGGCGACGACGTCGCGCGAGGCTTCCTGCTCGAAGCCGGAGACGGCGTCGTCACCGAGGTCGGTACCGGAGACGTCGGCGCCGGCGTCGAGGGCGTTGAGGGCCAGGTTGCGGCCCATGATGCCGAGGCCGACGACGCCGAGATGGGGGGTGGACATGCGGGTGAGGTCTGAGAGGGAGAGATCGGTACGCACGTCGCCCGGCGCGGTGCCTCTGCGCGTTGGTCGCGCAATCAGACGCCGCCCTCGAGGACGCCGGCGAGAGGGGACGGCGCTTCTCCTTCTGATTCCCGACTCCTCGACCTCGAATCCACGGGCCGCGCATACGACCGATCGAGGACGAAACGTAGTTTTCACTCCAGGCTGAAATCCGCACGTCAATGATCGGAATCGTCGGACACCTCTCGCTCGTCGTCGCCTTCGTGGCGTCGCTCGCGGCGCTCGTCTCGTTCGGGCTCGCCTCGAGGTCGAAACCCGGCTCCGAGTCGTGGGCCCGCGTCGGCCGGTGGAGTTGGATCGCCCAGGGCGTCGGCGTCGTGGTCGCGTCCGTGATGCTGTGGGTCGCGTTTTTCGGGTACCACTTCGAGTACGCGTACATCTACCAGCAGACCTCGACGGCGATGCCGTTCCGGTACCAGTTCTCGGCGTTCTGGGCCGGGCAGGAGGGCTCGCTACTGCTGTGGGCCGTGATGACGGCGGTCGTCGGGGCGATCCTGGCGCGGTGGACGCTCAAGACCGACGGCGGTGCGCCCGCCCTCGAGGCCCGGCGCGTGTTCGGCTCCCCCGTCATGGCCGTCGTGGCCCTGTGCCAGGCGTTCATCCTGTCGATGATCGTCGGCCTCGAGGTCGTGGGCGTCGGGATCGGAGCGAGCCCGTTCGAGCTCTTGGCCGACAAGTTCGCGGACGCCCCCATGTTCGCCGCCAACCCGAACTTCGTCCCCGCCGACGGGCAGGGCCTGAACGACCTCTTGCAGAACCCCTGGATGACGATCCACCCGCCGATGATCTTCGTCGGGTTCACCCTCTTGATGGTCCCGTTCGCGTTCGCGGTCGCGGGGTTGTGGAAGCAGCGCTACACGCAGTGGGTCCGGCCGGCGCTGCCCTGGGCGCTGTTGGGGAGCGGCATCCTGGGCGTCGCGATTATGATGGGCGGCTGGTGGGCCTACGAGACCCTGAGCTTCGGCGGCTGGTGGGCCTGGGACCCGGTCGAGAACTCGTCGCTGGTGCCGTGGATCTTCGCCGTCGCCGGGCTCCACGCGATGGTGGTCCAGAAGAAGACGGCGGCGGGCCACAAGGCCGCGTTGTGGCTGACCGTCCTGGCGTTCCAGCTGTGCATCTACTCGACGTTCCTGACGCGGTCCGGCATCCTGGGCGACGTCTCGGTCCACAGCTTCGTCGACCTGGGCCTCTACAACCAGCTCTTGCTGTGGATCACGACGATCGGCGCGCTCGGGTTCGGGCTTTTGATCTGGCGCTGGCGCGACCTGCCCGCCCCGGCCACGCCGCCGGCCGCGATCAGCCGCGAGTCGTTTGTGTTCACGGGCGCCCTGCTCCTGGCCGTCACCGGCGGCGTCATCATCTTGGGCACGTCGGCGCCGATCCTGGGCAACCTGTTCCGCGACAACCCGAGCGCCGTCCCGATCGCGTTCTACAACACCTGGACGCTACCCCTCGCCGTCGGCATCGCGTTCCTCGGTGGGATGGGGCAGTTGATGTGGTGGCGGAAGATGTCCGTCGAGGACGCCAACCGTGTGCTGTTCCGTCCGGTCCTGGCGACCGTCGTGAGCACGGCGGCCGTGGTCCTGCTGACGCCCTTCGTCCAGGAGACCGTCGTCGCGCCGACCTCGAGTGCGACCCAGATCGCCGAGGCGGCGCTCGTCGGCTCGGGCTCGTTTTTCGAGACGCACGGGACGTCGCTCCTGCTGCTCCTGCTGCTGTTCGCGTCGTTCTTCATGCTGTGGGGCAACCTGAGCGTGATGTGGCGCGTCGGGCGCGGCAACGCCAAGATGGTCGGCGGCTCGCTCACCCACGTCGGGTTCGGGCTGATGCTGTTGGGCATCTTCGCCTCGTCGGTGTTCAACGACCCGATCTCGGACGGCGCCGGTGCCGACATGGCCGGGGACCGTGAGAACGTCGTCGTGCCGCTGGGCCGGACGGTCGCGGCCGACGGCTACCGCTGGACGTACACCGGTCAGGAGGTCAACGAGGACGGCCGGCCCGTCTACCTGATGGACGTCGTGGACCGCCGCGGCAACGAGTTCCAGACGCGCAACGTGGTCTACAAGGACGGCCGCGACCAGTGGATCCAGCACCCCGACGTGCGCGAGGGCGTCACGCGCGACCTCTACGTCGCCGTCTTCCCGAGCGCCATGAGCGAGTCGGCCGAGGCGACGGCCGAGACGACGCTGGCCCGCGGCGACTCCGTCCGGCTCGCGACCGCCGGCTTGGACCACGCCTACACCGTCACGTTCGCCGACTACGAACTCGAGGTCGACCTCGACGCGATCAGCGTCCCGGCCGACTCCGTGGACCTCGCCGTCGCGGCACGCTTGGAAATCGTGAACCAGGCGACGGGCGAGGAGCGCGTCTTGCGCCCGGTCTACGTGATATCGAAGGGCCGCCAGCAGATGTTCGTCCAGAACCGGGCGACGGACTGGGGGCTCGGCGTCGCGTTCGCGGGCATGGAGGTCCAAGAGGGCGCCGTCCGCTTGGTCTTCGAAGGCGCCGAGGTGGCAGAGGAAGAGTGGATCGTGGTCCAGGCCTACGAGAAGCCGTTCATCTCCCTGCTGTGGCTCGGGACGGGGATTCTCGGCATCGGCTTCGTGGTCTCGTTTAAGCGGCGCCTGGACGAATCGCGGCGCTAGTGGCCCTCGAAGACAGACGCGCTCGGAAGAACGACGCTTGAAGATGCCGCCGGAGGCCTTAGACCGGCCTCGAGGACGTGTAACCTCGTTCCGTACCGCCCGTAGGTCTCCCCACGCCCTGCGACCGTCGACGCGAGGCAGAACACTTTAGCACTTCCACATCCATGCGACTCCTCGCCCTCGCCGCCCTTTTCGCGGCTCCCGTCCTCGCCCAAGAGCCCGTCACGCTGTCCCCCGGGCACCCCGACCTCGAGGTCGCCACACTTACGCCGGAGACAACCACGTACGCGCTCAACATCGTGGAGCCGCCCATCGCAATCGGGACGGTGACCGAGGGCGTCCTGCTCGAGGGCGACGTCCTCACCGTCGTCACCACGTCGGACCTGAACGCAGCGGCCCTCTCGGGTCGCGACTCGACGCGGATGGCGTGGCCATCGCTTGCGCCGCTCTCTCATGACGCGACGTCGGGCGACGACACGGGAACAGTCCTGTTTGCCGACGGGGCCGTGTCGGGCTCGTATGGACCTGAGGGACGAGCGAGTCCGTTCTCGTTCGACCTCTCGCAGCCCGTCTTCCCGGCCGCCGCGCTCGGATACGTGATTCGCGCGCTCCCACTCGAGCCCGAGTATCGGGCCGTCGTCCCGACGTTCTCCGCGTCCGAGCGGTTCAAGGAGGTCCTCCTCACCGTCGTCGGGCCGGAGGACGTGACGCTGCCGAACGGAACCGAGGCCTCGGCCGTCGCCGTTCGGCAAGCCGGTGGAGGCGGGATGGCGGCTGCAGGCCCCGTCATCCACTACGTCGATCCGGGGACGCGAGCGCTCTTGATGACGGTCGCGACGCCCCAAGGCTCTACAGTCCAGATCACCCCGCTCTCGGCTGAAGAGCTGGCCGCATCTCGAGCGGAGGCCGCCGCTGCCGCCGCTGCTGCGGAGGCCACACGGATCGCGGGATCGTCGAACCGGCTCACGCCGGGCCATCCGGACCTGATCGCCGTCGGCCCCCAGTCCACCGTTTTGACGGTGCAGATCGTGGAGCCGATGGTCCAGGACTTCGGCACGATCACGACGACGGAGTCCCTCGAGGACGGACGCCTCACGTTCACCTCCGACGTCCAGATCCCGCAGGCGGGTCAGAACCAGCAGGACACGACGGTTGTCGCGTACCCGTCGCTCGAGCCGGTCTCGCGCGTCGAGGTGAAACCTGGGGAGACGGAACGGACCACGTTTGCCAACGGGAGCATGGTGAGCGTCGTGACGGAGGGCGGCGCTGAGGCCGTCATCGAGGGCGAGCTCGAGGGCGCGTTCGGTCCCGGCGTCACGCGCCACCTGGTCCGCTCGCTCCCGTTCGCCGACGGCTACGTCGCCTCGTTCGACCAGATCAACGGCGACGGCGAGATCTCGACCTCGACGCTGACCGTCACGGGCCAAGAGCCCCACACGCTCCCCGACGGCTCAGAGACGACGGTCTGGAACATCGTGGAGCAAGAGGAGGGCTCTCCCGACTACGAGTACCTCGTCGACGCCGAGACGCGCGATCTCTTGAGGGTCGCGTTCACGCCCCAGCCCGGCGTCCGCGTCGAGATGACGGCCGAGTAACGCCGGTCGCCCTCGAGGGCGATCTTGACCCCACGCTCACACCCACCACAGCACACCATGCGCCTCTTTCTTCTCGCCGCCCTCGTAGCGGCTCCGGCCTTCGCCCAGGACGCTCCGGCGGACACGGTCACCATCATGCCCGGCGACCCGTCCCTCGTGACCGACTGGGTCACGGCCGGGTCGAGCTCCTACACCATGCGCTTGACCGCGCCGATGCAGCAGGACGTCGGCACGATGACGGAGTCGATCTCCGTCGAGGACGGCCGGATCGTCCGCGTCACTACGATGGAGGTGCCGATGCAGGGCATGACCCAGACGGACTCGCTCGTCGCGACGACCGCCTTCTTCCCGCTGACGCACAACTCGGAAGGCGGCGCCGCCGACGCGTCGCTCGAGTTCATGGACGAGGGCGTCGTCGGGATGGTGACGCCGATGCAGGGCGAGAACACGACGGTCATGCTCATGACCGACACGCCGGTGTTCGACGGCGGCTGGATCGCGGAGATCGCCCGGAGCGTCCCGCTCACCGAGGGCGCCGTCTACCTCGTCCCGACCTTCATGACGCAGATGACCGAAGACGTCACGAACGTCATTTTGACGGTCGGCGGCCAGGAGGACGTTGACGGCACGATGGCCCAGGTCATCGAGGGCGACCTGGGACCGGTCGGGTTCACGTACCTCGTCGACCCGGAGACGCGCGCGTTGCTGGCGACCCGGTTCTCGCCGCAGCCCGGCGTTTCGCTCGAGATCACGCCGGACGAGTAGCGCGGGACCCGCCCACGCCCTCGGCCCGTATTCAGGCCGGTCCGACCTCGAGGTCGGGCCGGTCTTTTTGTTGCTCTCCCCTCTTATGCGCTCCATTCTCCTCGCTGCCCTCGCTCTCGTGGCGGCCCCCTCCTTCGCCCAAGACGTCACGTTGCGGCCGGGCCACTCCGACCTCACGACGACCGGCTTGACCTTCGAGTCCCACGTCGAGGCCGTGCGCATCGCTCAGCCCGCCGTCCAGGACCTCGGTCTCATCACGCACCAGGTGACGCGCGACGGAAACACGATCACGATGAACGTCGACGCCAACGTGCCCCAGGCGGGCAACGTCGGGGAGACGTCCATCACCTTCGACGCGACTACCATGGCCCCGATGTCGCGCCAGCGCACGACCTCGGGGGCGTCTGGATCCACGACGTACGACGGCGACCGGGTCACCGGCGCCTACGGGCGTGGCGACTGGGCGCCGCTCGCGTTCGACATCACGCTCGACGGCGCGGTGTTCACACCCGAGCAAGTTCCGCTGGTCGCACGGGCGATCCCTCAGCGGAGCGGGTACCAAGCCACGGTCCCCACGTTCTCGGCGGATCGCCGCGTGCGGGACGTCGCGGTCAGCGTCGAGGGCCAGGAGGAGTTCACGCGCACGGACGGCTCGACGGTGACCGTGTGGGCCGTCGAGGCCGTGACGCCGGGCCGCGGAGGCGGCACCCTGCGGTACCTCATCGCGGACGGGACGCGCGAGCTGATCGCGACCTCGTTCTCGCCCCAAGAGGGGACGGTCGTGGTGACCGAGCCGACGACGGAGGAGGCGCTCGCCGCCCTCGAGGCCGCACGGACGCCCGGCGTCGACCTGCGCCCCGGCGCTGACGGCTTGATGGTGGACGCCCTCGAGGACTACACCGAGACGTACACCGTCAAGGTCGTGGCCCCCATGCAGCAGGACATCGGAACGGCGACGCGGACGCTGACCGTCGACCGCGAGGCGGGCACGGCGACGCTCGAGACGACCCTCGAGATCGCGATGGCCGGCCAGAACCAGACCGAGACGACCGTCGTGGCCTATCCGTCGCTCCGCCCGATCTCGAGCACGAGCGACAACAACGGCGAGACGGTCGAGCTGACCTACTCCGAGACGGACGTCACAGGAATGCGAGGCGAGGAGGCCATCGACCAGTCGTTCGACGAGCCAGTGTTCGACTCGTCGTGGCTCCAAGAGGTCGTCCGGCTGCTCCCCTTCGAGGAGGGCTACCGCGCCTCGTTCAAGAGCGTCACGACGCGCGAGGGCGAGACCGCCTTCGGCCTCGAGGTCGTGGGCCAGGACGAGATCGACGGGATGACCGTCTGGCACGTCCGCGCCCAGCCGACGGAGGGGCCGCCGGTCTCGTTCTTCGTGACGCCGGAGCGCGAGCTCGCTCGGATGGAGATGCAGCCGCAGGTGGGCGTCACGATCCAGTTCGTACCCGCCGAGATGTAGGCGAGGTCTCGTCCTCGAGGACGGCCGGCCCTCTGCTAGTGCGGGGGGCCGGTTTTTTGTC
>NZ_JBARYR010000009.1:0-16699 GCF_049648075.1 Rubrivirga sp.
CGAGTACGGCTGCCGCGTCTCCGGCGCGACGGTCCACCTGGTCGATGCCGAGTTCGACACCGGCCCCGTGATCTTGCAGGAGTCCGTCCGCGTCGAGGCCGACGACACGCCCAAATCGCTCGCCGCACGCGTCCTCGAGGTCGAACACCGACTCTTTCCCCAGGCTCTCGCGCTCGTAGCCGATGGCTGCGTGACCGTCGAGGACCGACTCGTTACGATCTCCGCGCCCCTGCGCCCGGACCCCGCCATCCACTCCGCTCATGATCCCGGTCAAGGACCTCCCTTCCCCTGACGACCGCTACCCGGTCCGTCGCGCTCTGCTTTCCGTTAGTGACAAGACCGGTCTCGCTGAGTTCGGGCGCCGCCTCGAGGCCGTCGGCGTCGAGTTGCTGTCGACCGGCGGCACGGCCCGCGCCCTCCGCGAAGCCGGCGTCGCCGTGACCGACGTGGCCGACCGGACCGGCTTCCCCGAGATCTTGGACGGTCGCGTCAAAAGCCTGCACCCGGTCATCCACGGCGGCATCTTGGCCCGACGGACGGATCCCGATGATCTCGCGCAGCTCGAAGAGCACGGGATCGGCGCCATCGACCTGGTGGCCGTCAACCTGTACCCGTTCCGTGAGGCGACGGCGGGAGGCGCGACCGACGCCAAGGCCGCCGAGAACGTCGACATCGGCGGGCCGACGATGCTGCGGGCGTCGGCCAAAAACTTCACCTTCGTCGCCTCCGTCGTCGACCCGGCCGACTACGACGCCGTCGCGTCCGAGCTCGAGGCCAACGACGGGACGCTCGGCCTAGCGACGAGGCGCCGGCTCGCGGCCAGCGCCTTCGCCCACTCCGCCGACTACGACGCGGACATCGCCGCCTTTTTCGCGTCCCCGAGTGCGGGCGACCTCGAGGACGATCCAGGCACCGCAGACGCGCTTCCGAGGACGGACGGCGACCTCGAGGCCGAGCTCCCCTCCTCCCTGCTCATCGACCTGCCCAAGCACGACGACTTGCGCTACGGCGAGAACCCGCACCAGCGCGCGGCGCTCTACGGCACGCCGGCCTCGAGGTACGAGTCGCTCCACGGCAAGGCGCTGTCGTTCAACAACCTGCTGGACGTCGCCGCCGCGATCGACCTGATCGGAGAGTTCGCCGCGACGGACCCGACCGTCGCCATCCTCAAGCACACCAACCCGTGCGGCGTGGGCCAGGCCGACGGCCTCGAGGCCGCCTACCACAAGGCGTTCGCGACGGACCGGCAGTCGCCGTTCGGCGGGATCGTCGTCGTGAACCGGCCGCTGGATCTCGCGACCGCTCAGGCCATCGACGCGGTGTTCACCGAGATCATCATCGCGCCCGCCTTCGAGGACGGCGTCTTGGACTTCCTCCAGCAGAAGAAGAACCGCCGCTTGATCAAGGCCGACCTCGAGGCTACTCGCTCCGACCTCGACATCCGAACCGTCGCCGGCGGTCTGTTGGTGCAAGATTCCGATCCCGCCCTCTCGGCCGACGTCCGCTCAAGTTGGACCGTCCCGACCTCGAGGACGCCGACCGACCGCGAGTGGGCCGACCTCGACTTCGCGTGGCGCGTCTGCAAGCACGTCAAGTCGAACGCGATCGTGTACGCTCGAGACGGCGCGACCCTGGGAATCGGCGCCGGTCAGATGAGCCGGATCGACGCGAGCGAAATCGCCGTCGCCAAGGGCGCCAAGTCCGGGTTGGACTTTGCAGGTTGCGTCGTCGCCTCGGACGCGTTCTTCCCCTTTGCTGACGGCTTGGAGGCCGCGGCCGAGTCGGGTGCCGTCGCCGCGGTCCAGCCCGGGGGCTCCGTCCGAGACGACGAAGTCATCGCGGCGGCCGACGCGCGAGGCATGGCGATGGCGTTCACGGGCCAGCGACACTTCCGGCATTAGGACGACCAAATGGAGGGAGAGCGCATTCCTCTGCCCCTCTCTGCATCCGGCATCCCTCCTCTCCATCGGCATCCCTCCCGCCGCACTAACCCTCGAGTGCGGCGCGGGGACTCCTGAAAAATCCTAGCGTCTCAGCCTGAGACCGGCTGGGCTACGCGTTAGCTTGTTCAGCACGCCCTCGAGGACGTTTCCGGCTGACGGAAGCCCGCCTCGGGGCGTCGTGCGTATTTCCCACCGCCCCTCTCGCGCCCCGCCGCCCCCTCTGTGCTCAACCCGTTCTCGGTCGACGTCGCGATTGACCTCGGCACCGCTAACACGCTCATCCACGTCCGTGACAAAGGCATCGTCTTGAACGAGCCGTCCATCGTGGCCATCGACCGGCGGTCCGGCAAGCCCGTCGCCATCGGCGCCGAGGCGCTGTTGATGCACGAGCGGACGCACAAGGACATCGAGACGATCCGCCCGCTCAACGACGGCGTCATCGCCGACTTCTCCGTCGCCGACGCGTTGATCCGAGGGCTCATCCGCCGCATCAAGCCCGGCTGGATGTCCTCGATCGGCCGGATGGTGATCTGCGTGCCGTCCGGCATCACCGAGGTCGAGCGCCGCGCCGTCAAGGACGCGGCCCAGAACGCGGGCGCCCGCCACGTCATGCTGATCGACGAGCCGATGGCGGCGGCCATCGGGATCGGGCTCAACGTGCAGGAGCCGGTCGGCAACATGATCGTCGACATCGGCGGCGGGACGACCGAGATCGCCGTGATCGCGCTCAACGGCATCGTCGTGGACGAGTCGATCCGCGTTGGCGGCAACGAGCTCGACGAGGCGGTGATGCAGTACTTCAAGAAGCACCACAACCTCCTCATTGGATCGAGGACGGCCGAGCGGATCAAGTGCGAGATCGGGAGCGCGCAGAAGCTCGACCCCGAGCTCGAGTTGTCCGTCAAGGGCCGGGACCTGGTCACCGGCGTCCCCAAGACGCGCGTCGTGTCGAGCGAGGACGTCCGCGAGGCGCTCCGCTCGTCGGTCAACCAGATCGCCGCGGCCGTCGTGCGCGCCCTCGAGCGAACTCCCCCCGAGTTGGGTGGCGACGTCCTGGAGCGCGGCATCATGCTGACCGGTGGCGGCGCCCTCCTCAAGGGTCTCGACGAGTACCTGCGCGAGCGGACCGAACTCCCCGTCTTCGCTGCCGACGACCCGCTGACGGCGGTCGTCCGGGGCACCGGCGCCGTCCTCGAGGACATCGACGGCTACATGCCGGTCCTGACGAGCTAGAGCGCTCGGGGCGGTAGCGAAGCGGACCCAAACCGGTCCTCGAGGCCGACGCTGGCTACGTGTTCGAGGACGAGCTCGCTGGGGCCGCCCTCGAGGTCGGCACAAGGGATGAGGCCCTCTCGAGGACGGCGCTCGACATCGTTCGGCCTCGAGGACGAACCCTTCGGCGGCCTCGAGAGTACGCCCCGCCCCTCTCCCCTCCCGCCGGATGGCTCTTGCTCAGCAGGTTTGGGAGCGCTCGCGCGACTACGTCGTCCTCGCGGTGCTCCTGATCATTGGAATCACCATCTTCGTTAGCAAGAACGGCCCGGCTCTGCGTGCGGCCCGCGCGGCGGCGCTCGCGGTCACGGCTCCTGTCGAGGGCGTGTTCGAGCGGGGCGCCCAGTTCCGACGCTCCCTCGCCGAGAACGAGCGGCTCCGGATGGAGACCGCCGAGCTGTCCGCCGAGGTCGCCAGACTGCGCGAGGCCTCGGCCGAGAACGCCCAGTTCCGGGCCCTTTTGCAGTTCGAGGACTCGACCGACGTCTCCCGCGTGGTCGGCCGCGTCGTCGCGAAGGACATCACGGAGCAGACGAACCTGATGACGATCGACGTCGGCGAGCGGGACTCCGTCGAGGCCGGAATGCCGGTCATCAACGAGCGCGGGATCGTCGGGCGCGTGGTCCTGACGAGCCCGAACTACTCCGTCGTGATGCCGCACCAAAACACGCAGTTCCGCGTCCCGGCCTCGATCGAGGCGCTCGAGCGCGAGGGCGTCGTGCGGTGGGACGGGGCCTCGTTCGACCAGCTGACGATGGAGTACGTCGTCAAGACGGAGCCCGTCGAGTCCGGGATGCTGGTCGTGACCAGCCCGTTCTCCGGCGTCTTCCCCGCCGGCGTCCCCATCGGGCGCGTCGACACGGCGTACGCCGCCGCCGGCCGGAACGACTACATCATCCACCTCGAGCCGGCCGCCCCGATCTCGGAGGTCGGCTACGTCTACGTGCTCCGAGTGCGGCCCGACCCCGAGCAAGCCATTTTGGAGGCGCGGACGCGGGACTCGCTCAGGATCGAGAGGAAGCAGGACCGGCTCGAGGCCCTGCTGGAGCAGATCGCTGCCGACGACGAGTAAGACTGCGGCCGCACTACGACCGATGGACCTCCGTTCCTTCTCGGCTCGCCGCCGTCGCCCCATGCCCACCCGATTCCTCGCCGCTCTTCTTCTTTTGGGCGTCGCAGCTGCGGCCCCGAGTGCGCAGCCGACCTCGACGCAGGCCGGTCTCGCGGAGCTCATCGAGGGCGTCCTCGAGGCTCGTGCGTTCGACGACGCGTACTGGGGCGTCGAGATCGTCAACCTGGACACGGGCACGACGCTGTTCGACCGGAACGGCGCGCGGCGGTTCATCCCGGCGAGCAACATGAAGCTGTTGACGACGGCCGCCGCCCTCGACGCACTCGGCCCCGGTTTCCGCTACCGAACACGGCTCTACGCCGACGGCGACATCCAGAACGGCACACTCCAGGGCAACCTGATCGTCCGAGGCGCCGGCGACCCGACCTTCGGAGGCCGCTACCAGGACGACGACCTGACGCGCGTCTTCCGACAGTGGGCCGACAGCTTGCGCGACGCCGGTGTCCGTCGCGTCCGTGGCTTGGTCGTCGGCGACGACGACATCTTCGACAACGTCCATCTCGGCCAAGGATGGCAGTGGGACGACCTGGTGTGGTATTACGGCTCCGAGGTCTCCGGCCTGCAGTTTGGAGAGGGGACCATCCAGGTCGCCGTCCACGGCACCTCGCCGGGCCAGCCCGCCCGCATCGAGGCCGACCCCAACTTCGGCTACGCCCGCTTCGTCAACCGCTCCACCACGACGTCGGGCGGCGGCATCCGCGAGGGCTATAGCCGCGAGCTATCGGACAACGTGTTCACCGTCACGGCGTCCGTGCCCGCCGGCTCCATCGAGCGCGAGGCGTTGTCGGTCGTCAACCCGACCGAGTACTTCATCTCGACCATGGTCGGTGTGTTCGAGCAGCGCGGCATCGAGGTCGGCGGCCTGGTCGACGTGGACGAGTGGGGACAGCGCCCTCGGTACGAGACCATGCGCAGGATGGCGTCGCACGACTCGCCGCCCCTCGCCGAGATCGCCGCCGAAACCAACACGTCCTCGAACAACGTCTACGCCGAGCACCTGCTCCGCACGCTAGGCTCCTACGTCTACCGCGGCACGGACATGCCGATGGGCTCGGCGCCCGCCGGCTACGCCGCGATGGAGCCGTTTCTGGAGCGGATCGGCGTCGATCCTGAGTCTTTCCGGGTCGCCGACGGATCGGGTCTCTCGGCTCTCAACCGGCTCACGCCCCACGGCGTCAACAAGCTCCTCGCGGGCATGTACCAGCACCCCGACCGGGTCACGCGCGAGGCGTTCTACGACTCGCTCCCTGTCGGTGGCTTTACGGGCACCATCCGCAACCGCTACCGGTCGGGCGACGCGCGAGGCAACGTGCGCGCCAAGACGGGCTATATCTCGGGCGCCCGCGCCCTGTCCGGCTACGTGACGAGCGCCGCCGGGGACCGCATCGCGTTCTCGCTCTTGTGCAACAACTACACGGTGCGGACGAGCCGCGTCAACCGCGCCCAGGACCAGATCGTCGAGCTACTCGCGGACTACCAAGGTCGGTAGCGTCCTCGAGGGCGCTCGCCTCCGACCTCGAGGACGTTGGAGCGCGACGTGCCGAGCGCGGTCGGCGAGACGTCCAGCACTTCCGTCCTCGAGGGCGCGTCGCGAATCGCGGGGACGAGCGCGGACGGGCGGCCTTAAGGACGTGCAGCAGAGGCCGACCTCGAGGTCGGCGTGCTAGGAAGCGGGGTCTTGCCCTCGAGGGCGAGACCTACGAGCGGCGGCGGGTCGTGACGGGTCCTTGGTCGAGACGCCCAGGACGTGCGGCGCTGACCGAACCGTTGGGACCCGACACCGAGATCTCGATCTTGTCGAGGCGCGGCGCGTCTTCACCGTTGGGATCGTCCGCACCGATGGTGAACTGGAACTGGGTCCGGTTTACGCCTCGGTCCTGCGTGTCCGGCATCGTCGCGCTTTCTCCGTCCTTGACGGCGACGTTCTCGCCCTCGACGGAGACCGTGTACGTGCTCCCCTCAGCAAGCGGGTTGCCGAGCCCGTCCGAAACCGTGTAGGTATAGGTTCCGAGATCCAGACCAGGGGTCTCGAGGGTGAGCACCGGAGTGCCCGAGAGCAGGATCCGAGCCGTGTCCTCGATCCGCTCCCCGTCGATCCCGGACGTCCGAGCGGTGACCGTTACGAAGCCGTCCGCCGGGAAGGGGTTGCCCGTAATAAGGTTGGTCGAGGTCTGACCATTGCCATCCGTTTGCGCCGAGCCCTGGATGACGCCGGCGTCGCTCGTGAAGTAAACCTGGGTCCCGGCCTGGACAGGGTTCGCGTAGCGATCGCCCACGATGACCGAGACGGGGACGCTCGCACCCGCGATGCCGAGGAGCGGATGGTTGCGTTGGGTCGGGTAGACGGAAAAGTGGGACTGGCTGGGGAAGCCGCCGTGGATCGCCAGCGTGATCGGCTGCGAGCGGATCTCACGCCCGTTGACCGTCGCACGCGTCTCGATTTGGACGACGCCGGCCGCGGTGCCACTCGTCAGCGTGACCGTCGCCTCACCGTTCTCGTCCGTGCGGACGGTCTCGGGTGCGGCCGGGCTCAGGAATTCGCCGCCATCGGGTCCGTTGATGATTCCCACGGCGATCTCGACCGCGTGGGCGTTGTCGACGGGTTGTCCGTCGGCGTCGTGCGCGATGAAGACGAGTTGGGCCGTCTCTTGGGCGCCGGTCTCGCTCACGCCGATCGACTGCGACGAGCGCGGGGCGAGGGTGATGCTGGCCGCCGGGCCGGACGTGCCGTCGTCACCGGTCGTGGGCATCAGCTCGAGGGCGGGAACGCTTAGGGCCTGGCCGGACTCGACGAGCACCGACACGGTGTCCGCGGCGTACCCCGTCTTGAAGGCGATGATCGTGACCGTCTCGGTCGAGTCGACGTCGAAGGAGGCCTCGTAGCCCCCCACGGAATCGGATTCGACCTCGAGGTTGCGGCCGATCACCTGGACGGTGGCGCCGGTCAGCGGGCGGCTGGTCTCGGCGTTGACGACGACTCCGGTCAGAACCGCAGTGTCGTCGCCGCCAAAGGCGTCGCAGCCGACGAGAGTGATCGCGGCCAGGGCGGCGAAGAGAAACGGGGAGCGAGACATAGGTAGGGCAGGCGTTCGGGCCTGCGATATCGGCCGCTCCCCGCCGGCCCTTAACCGACCTCGAGGTCGATCGTCACACGCCGTGCCTCCGCGTCACTCGTCCTCGAAGACGGATCGCGTGCAACCGACGGGCCAGGGATCCGAATGGGACCTCTCCCCTCTCGCTCCTCGAATGCCCCATCCCGTCATCGACGTCCGCGACGTCACGCGCTCTCTCAGCTTGGGAGACACGCCCGTTCCCATCCTGCACGGCATCACGTTTTCCGTCGAGGCCGGCGAATGGGTCGCGGTCACGGGGCCGTCTGGTAGCGGGAAGTCGACACTCCTGGGCATCGTAGCCGGCCTCGATGCGCCTACGTCGGGGACCGTCGAGATCGACGGCGTCGAGGTCTCGTCGCGGAGCGAGAGCCAGCTCGCGCGCATCCGCAACGAGAAGGTGGGCGTCGTCTTCCAGTCGTTCAACTTGATCCCGACCTTGACGGCGCAAGAGAACGTCGAAGCCCCGCTCTACGTGAGCCCGCACCGCCGACAAGCCAAGTCGAGGGCGAGGGCGATGCTGGAGCGGGTCGGCCTGGGCGACCGGCTGGGACACCGGCCGCATCAGCTCTCGGGCGGGCAGCAGCAGCGCGTCGCCATCGCCCGAGCGCTCGTCACAGAGCCGGCCCTGGTCGTCGCCGACGAGCCGACCGGGAACCTCGATGCGGCCACGAGCGCCGCCGTCCTCGACTTGTTCGCTGACCTGCGCCGCGACCTGGGCCTGACGCTCTTCGTCGTGACCCACGACCCCGACGTCGCCGCCCGCGCCGACCGCGTGATCGAGTTGGTCGACGGGCTCATCGCGACGGACCTGCAGCAGGTGGCGGCATGAGCACGTTCGCGTTCTACCTCCGCTACGCCGCTCGGTCCCTGCGCCGCAGCGGACAGCGCGGCGTTCTGGCCGTCGCGTGCGTCGCGTTCGGCGTGTTCTCCCTCGTCGGACTCCAGCTGTTCGCCGCCAGCACCGAGGCGGCCGTGCTCGTCCCGTCTCGGACCGCGTTCGGCGGCGACCTGGCGCTCTCGAAGGACACGCCCCTCACTCCCACCGATCTCGCCGTCCTCGAGGCAGACGCCGACATCGAGGCCATCGACGCGCGTGCAAACGTTCCAGCGCGGTTCGTCCAGACCTTCCAAGACGCCCGCGTCTACATTTTCAGCAGCATCCAGGCCATCGACCCGAACGTCTACCCGCTGGTCGGTGAGCTTCGGATGCGCGACGGCACCCTCGAGGACGCGCTCGCGGAGAGCGGCTCCGTCGTCATCACGCGCGACCTGGCAGGCGGCCTCGAGGTCGAGGTCGGCGACAGCCTGCGACTGGCGGGGACGCCGGGCGACACACCGATGGTGCTGACGGTCGGCGGGATCGCAGACATGACGCCGGACGCCGGCGGCGGAGCGCTCCTGACGAGTCGCGAGACGGCTCGAGAGATGTCGGGCATCGACATGGTCACGTCGGCGCGCGTGCTGACGTCAGAGCCGGACCGCGTCGCGGCGCGCTTCGAGGACGCAGGCTGGACCGTCCGCCGACCGCAGGCGATACCGAACGAGGTCGAACGGATGTTCGGGTTCGCACTGCCGGCGGCGGGGCTGCTGGGACTGTTGGTCGGAGGCATCGGCGTGGCGAACACGCTTCAGGTGGTCCTGACCCGGAGGCGGCCGGAGGTCGCCATTCTGAAGACGTTGGGGTACAAACAGCGAGACCTGCTCGCCCTGTTTGGGATCGAGACGGCGCTGCTCGGCTTGGTCGGCGGCGTGCTCGGCGTGATCCTCGGGATCGCAGGAGCGGGCGGGCTCTACTACGTGCTCTCGAACAGCCTGCCGATGCTGTTGGACTTCCACATTCTCCCGTCGGTCATGGTCGGCGGCATGGTCGCGGGCGTGTTCACGGCCGTGCTGTTCGGCTTGATCGCCATCGTGAGATCGAGCGCAGTGCGACCGGCCACCTTGCTCCGGCAGACGCCGATTCGTGCGACCGGCCGCACGCGACTCACGATTGTCGGGCTCTCGGTTGCGCTGTTCCTGCTGTTCGGCGTCTTGGGGAGCGTCCTAATCGGCTCGGCGCTGTTCGGCTTCGGGGCGATCGCGGGCGGCACCGTCGGGCTGGTCGTGTTCGGAGGGCTGATGGTCGCTGTCCTGCTGGTGGTCGTCAGGATTCCGACGCCGGGGCTGCCTCTGACTCGCATGGCTGCGAGCAACCTGGGACGCCACCCGTCTCGTGCCGCCGCGTCCCTCGTTGCGCTGTTCGTCGGGACGTTCGCGATCGCGCTCTCGGCCATCATCATCGTCAACGGGCAAGACCAGGTGGCCGGACGGATGGTCGAGGTCGGCCAAGCCAACGTCACGGTGTACGGGATCCCCGAGGACGACGAAGCTCTCCGCGATCTCGCAGACGACGTCGGCGCGCAGATCTGGACCGACCGGCGCGCAGACGCCGAGGTCACGTGGCCCGATGGCGACGAGCTCCCGTTCGTCTCCAGCGTCCACGGCCGCGCCGCCGATGGCGCGTCGACGGTCGCGATCTCCGACTCGGCCCGAGGCGAACGAGGACGCGAGTGGCTCACCGACCTCGAGGGCGTGCTGGTCCCCTGGCGCCTCGGCACGGACGACGAGCGCCCGGTCGGCATTGGGGACTCGCTGAGGGTCCGAGTGGGTGACGCCGAGCGTCTGCTGGCCGTCGACGGGTTCTACGACCGCCCCGACGGGATCCCGCTCGTCCGGACGTCGGGCGTCATCGTCCTCCCCGAGACGTTCGAGACGCTTACTGCGGGGGCCGTCGTGACCGAGACCGTCGCGGTCGAGGTCCCACCGGACGACCTCGATGCGTTCGCGACCGCCCTTGGAGAGGCACGGCCGAACGGCGCGATCGTCACCGCGGACGAGGTGATCGAGATGTTTATCCGCCTGGTCCGTGGACTCTTCTTGCTCGTCCTGGCTCTCACGAGCCTGGCGCTCGTCGCCGGTACGGTCCTGATTGCCAACGGCGTCGGCCTCGCGCTCGTCGAGCGGCGCCGAGAGCTCGGTGTGCTCAAGGCCATCGGCTACTCGACGCGCCAGGTGTTGCGCGTGCTGCTTATCGAGAACGCCATTCTCGGCCTGATCGGGGGCGGCCTCGGCGTGGGAGCCGCGGCGCTCACGTTGGCCATCATCCGCGAGACCGGAGACGCGGACATCACGATCTACCCGGGCATCTCGCTCGCGATGATCGCCGTCGCCGTCGCGCTGTCGGTCGGCAGCGCGTGGCTCGTGGCCTGGGGCGCTGTCCGCGCCCGCCCGCTCGACGTCCTCCGCGCCGACTGACGCGTCCTCGAGACCGGACGACTCCATCGAGCACGAACGGGTGTCGACGTCGTCCTCGAGGACGCGCGTCGCCTCGATCACCCAACGTCATCCCGAGCGCAGCCCAGGGATCTCGGCGCGCCGTGGCCGTCCTCGAGGTCGAGGCCGTCTTGAGATCGGGCGGCTACTCGGAAAGCGTCTCGAGGGCGGCGCGTCCTCGAGGCAGATTGGGCGCTGGCCAGGGTCCACGAATCCATCTGCGCCCTCGAGGTCGAACGGACCGCGTCGAGACCCTTCGACTCCGGGCTGCGCCCTCCGCTCTGGATGACGAGGACGGTCCTCGAGGGCGCGCCCGAGGCGAACTCGACGTGGAGGCGAAACCCCGACCGGGTCCACACGTCGGCCCGCCGATCTCACTCTCCGACTATGACCCCGATCCACGCCACCACAGTCCTGGGCGTCCTCCACAACGGCCGCGTCGCGCTCGGCTCCGACGGCCAGGCGACGATGGGCGACACCGTGATGAAGCACCGCGCCCAAAAGGTGCGGCGGCTCTACGGCGGCAAGCTGCTGGCCGGGTTCGCCGGGAGCACGGCCGACGCGTTCACGCTCTTCGAGCGGTTCGAGGCCAAGCTCGAGCAGTACGGCGGCAACACCGTCCGGGCCGCCGTCGAGCTGGCCAAGGACTGGCGCACGGACCGCTACCTCCGGCGCTTGGAGGCGCTCCTCGCCGTCGCGGCGCCGGACCGCCTGCTGCTGGTCAGCGGCACCGGCGACGTCATCGAGCCCGACGACCCGATCCTGGCCATCGGCTCCGGCGGCAGCTACGCCCTCGCCGCCGCGCGAGCGATGATGAAGCACAGCCCGAACCTGTCGGCCACCGAAATGGTCGAGGAAGGGCTCCAGATCGCGGGCGAGATCTGCATCTACACCAACCAGCACACGACCGTCCTCGAGCTCGAGGCCGAGGAGTCGTAGAGCGGGACGCTCGCCCTCAGAGGCGCGACCTCGAGGACGAGCGGCGGCCTTCGGCACTGGATCCTGAGATCCGTCCTCGAGGCCGGATCCATCGAGGACGGCGGCAGCGTGTAGCTTCCCGGCCTCGCGCCTCTCTATTTCGGGGCGCGGTTCCGAACCTCAGCCTTCTCCATGTCAGAGCTCACACCGGAGCCCGGAACGTCCTCCGAGGACTCCGCGGCGGGCGGCCAGGCGGCCGTCCTGGTCGACTACCAGAACCTCCACCACTACCTCAAGGGCCGCCTGGGCCGCGACGAGTCGACGGCCGACCTCGCCGGCCAGATCCTCCGCTCCCTGCGTGACCGGCTCCTCGGTGACGACACGCGCGTCGTCCGAGGACGCGCCTACGCCGACTTCGGTGGCTTGGAGGACCACTCGCGTCACATTCAGCGGACGCTCTACCTCCACGCCGTCGAACCGGTCTTCGTGCCGGCCACGATGCACCGGAACACGACCGACTTGCAACTCGCCGTCGACGCGATCGAGATGCGGCAGCGGTACCCGGAGCTCGACACGTTCGTGCTGCTCGCGGGCGACCGCGACTACGCGCCCGTCGTGACGGCCCTGATCTCGCACGGCCGCCGGGTCGTCGTGGTCGGGTTTAAAGAGCACCTGTCGCCCCACCTGCTCGAGCACACCGACGGCGGCGAGTTCATCGACGCGAGCACGCTCTTGCCGAGCGGCGCCCTCGAGGACGAGGTCGAGGTCGGCGCGGCCATCAAGACGACGGAGTTCGCCGAGACGCAGGACCCGGCCTACGAGATCGACTATGACGCGCTCGAGACGATCGAGAAGTTTTTCGGCCAGTACCAGGAGATCTACCTGACGCCGCTCCTGCGCCGGCTGTCGGACGAGATCGGAGAGGTGGAGGGGCACGACCCGAAGTCGCTCGTGGCCGACCTCGAGGAGTGCGGCGCCGTCCGCCTCGAGCGCCGCAAAGGGATGCCGTACGACTACACGGTGCTGCTCGTGAACAGCGAGCACCCGGCCGTCCTCGAGGTCCGCGAGGAGGTCCACGGCGCCTCCCTCGAGGCCGCCGACGACGGGCTCCCGTTCGAAGCGCCGGAGATGTAGCGCGCCCTCGAGGACGGAACTCGTCTCTGTCTGCAAAAGGGTCATTCCCACGTGAGCGACTACGGCCACGTCCTCGAGGACGTGTCGGACTCTCGTCCTCGAGGACGACGCACTCTTCACGCATCACCGGGCGCCGACGGGCGTAGCGGGCGGCAGACATCTTGAGATCACATGGACTCCAACACGCTCAACGGTTCGACCGACGCCCTCCTCCCCCCCGCCGCGACTGCCGACGTCGACGACTTGGCTAGCCTGACGCCGCGCCAGATCGTCGCCGAGCTCGACCGGTTCGTCGTCGGCCAGACGGCGGCCAAGAAATCCGTCGCGATCGCGCTCCGCAACCGGTGGCGTCGCCTCCACGCCGACGAGTCGCTGCGCGACGAGATCACGCCCGCCAACATCGTCCTGATCGGGCCGACCGGCGTCGGCAAGACGGAGATCGCGCGGCGGCTCGCCAAGCTGACCGGGGCGCCGTTCGTCAAGGTCGAGGCCACCAAGTTCACCGAGGTCGGCTACGTCGGCCGCGACGTCGAGTCGATGATCCGCGACCTGGTCGATCTGGCCATCAACGACGCCCGCGACGCCCAGGTCGAGCGTGTTCAGGAGCCCGCCCGCAAGCAGGCCGAAGAACGGTTGCTGGACCTCTTGCTGCCCTCGGGCAAGACCAAGCCGGTCGCCGGCCTTGGCTTCCCGTTGGGCGGCACGCCCCAGACGTCTGAGCCGGAGGTGACGAGCGAGGAGGACGACCTGCGCCGCCGCACGCGCGACAAGTTTCGCGACCGCCTGCACGCCGGCACGCTCGACGACCGCGAGGTCGAGCTCGACGTCACGATCGACAAGACCACCAACTTGCAGATGTTCGGGCCGGCCGGGTTGGAGGAGATGGGCATCAACCTGCAGGAGATGCTGGGCGGGATGGGCAAAAAGCGCCAGAAACGCCGCGTCAAGGTCCCCGAGGCGCTCGAACTGCTGACCCAGGAGGAAGCCCAGAAGCTGATCGACGGCGAGGCCGCCAAGCAAGAGGCGCTCGCGCGGGTCGAGCAGGCCGGGATCGTCTTTATCGACGAGATCGACAAGGTGGCCGGGCGCCAGCAGGCCGGCGGCGGATCCGGGCCGGACGTGTCTCGCGAGGGCGTCCAGCGCGACCTGCTCCCCATCGTCGAGGGCTCGACCGTGATGACGAAGCACGGGACCGTCAAGACCGACCACATCCTGTTCATCGCCTCCGGCGCCTTCCACGTCTCCAAGCCGAGCGACTTGATCCCCGAGCTTCAAGGCCGCTTCCCGATCCGGGTCGAGTTGCAGTCGCTCACCGAGGACGACTTCGTCGAGATCCTGACGGCTCCCCAGAACGCGCTCTTGAAGCAGTACGCCGCCATGTTCGAGTCCGAGGGCGTCTCGCTCACGTTCACGGACGGCGCCGTCCGGCAGATCGCGAAGACCGCCGCCCAGGTCAACGAGGAGGTCGAGAACATCGGCGCGCGCCGCCTCCACACCATCCTGACGACGCTGCTCGAGGACCTGCTGTTCGAGGTCCCCGACGGCCCGCACGGCGACGCCGTCGAGATTACCGAGGCCAACGTGACCGAAACGCTCCAGGGCGTCGTGGAGGACCGCGACCTGAGCCAGTACATCCTCTGATGGGTGTCGGGGGCTCGGTGTTGGGGATTGGGGGCGCGGGCAGCGTCCCCAGAACGAACTCGTCCTCGAGGTCACCTACGACATCCCCTCTCCCGTGGGGGAGGCCCGGTGAGGGGTCGCGGTGCGTGTCCGTCCTCGAGGGCGAGAAGCAGCGCTCGACGGCCTCGAGGACGCTGTGACCCGCCGCGCCCTCGAGGCCGCGTTCGCGCTCCGAAACGCTGGAACGGCCGCTCTCGACCCGCTAAGGCGGTGGCGGCACCGAGGTGCGGCGGTCGTCCACACCGAGCCGATAGCCGAGGCTCAACCGCGCGAGCTTGAGGGCTACCCGACGCAGTTGTGGGCGCCAAGCGGCGACCGACGTGGCTTTCACCTGAGATCGCCCCATGCGGACAACACGCTCGTCCTCGAGCGCTACCTCGAGAGCCCTCGGGCCGGCGCAGCCAACGGATCGTTCCTCGAGGTAGGACGCGAGACATTCGGGGCCAACCCACAGGCCGACGCCCCAGCGGCCCCCGTGTCTGGCTGCGGTTGGCCGGTCGCCCTCGAGGTCGAGACGGACGGCTGGGCGCAGGGCACGTACCGAGCTCGCATCGAGACTGACGGCGCCGACCTCGAGGACGCATCACCGATCACGTTCTTGATCGGCCCGGCCGAGCCGAGCGCTCGCGTCGCCGTCTTTGCGCCGGTCTCGACGTGGCTCGCGTACAACCCGTACGGCGGCCAGTCGCTCTACCACAACGAACGCGGCCCCGAGACGACGATCTGGGCGCACGCGCACCGCCCGAACCCGGCGCTCGGGTGGGATCCGGTTGGCGTGATCCACTCGATGCGCGCCGAGGCGCCAGTCCACGCGTGGCTCGACCTCGAGGTCGGAGCGGACCTGTACCCGGACTGGATGCTCGAGCACCCGGAGCGATTGGAGAGTTACGACGTGCTCGCGCTCGCGTCGCACTGCGAGTACGCCTCGGACGCGATGGTCGATGGGTTGAGATCGTTGGTCAAGGGCGGACGGACGCTGCTCGCACTCGGCGGCAACCAGCTCTACTGGCGGGTCCGCTGGAACGCCGAGCACACCCAGGTCGAGTGCCGAAAAGATGGCTCGCGCTTCCAGGACGGAACCCGCGGCGGATTGTGGCGCCAGCGCGGCAAGCCCGAGGACGCCTTGCTCGGCGTCCGCTTCACGCCGCCCGGCACCGGCACCTACGCCCCATACCGCGTCGAGGACGCCGGCCACTGGCTGATGCGCGGCCTCGAGGTCGAGAATGGCGACCTGTTCGGCTTGGAGGGCACGACGCCGCTTCCAATCTGCGGCGACGAGACGGACGCGCCCTCGAGGACGTCGGCGCGGGCGGCGGAGGTGGTCGCTCGCGGTCTCAACCGGCCGGACGCCATCGACGGCGACTACACGATCTGGCACCGACGCGACCCAGCGTGGGACGGCTCGGCCGGTGGAACGATCGCGTGGACGCCGTTCTCCGACCGCCACGGCGTGCTGGCGACTGGCGCGATCCACAGCCCGTCGGGCCTGGGACGCGACGCCGTGTTTACAGGCATCGTCCGCAACGCCCTCGACCACGCGCTGCGCTAGCCACCGCAGGGACGCGATGCCGGTCACTCCGTACCACTTCGGGCCAGGGCTGCTTATCAAGGCGCTCGCGCCGCGGCACGTCTCGTTCACGGCGTTTGTCGTGGCGAACGTGGTGATCGACCTCGAGTCCGTCGTGAACCTGATCGCGGGCCGCTCGCCGGTTCACGCGACGCTTCACACCCTTGTCGGAGCGCTCATCGTCGGGACGCTGTCGGGGTGGGCAACGGCGGTCATTGCCAAGCGGCTCGGCTCGACGCGTCCGTCTCTCGCGATGCAACCGGCGCTCGTCGGCGGTGTCTTGGGCGGGCTCGGTCAGACCGTCCTCGACGCGATCATGCACCGCGACTTGCTCCCACTCCTCCCCTTTTCAGCCGCCAACCCGATCCTCCGCGTCCTGGACCTCGGCGTGCTCCACGCGGCGTGCATGGTGACCGGCCTCGTCGGTACCGTCGTGCTGCTGGTCCGAAAGCTCGCTAAACCGCCCTCGAGGACGCCCTAAACGAACGGCGGCCGACCCGAGTCGTCCTCGAGGTCGGCCGCCGGTGTGGTTCAGCGTTGAGGCCGAGCGCTAGGCGCGCTCGATCTGGGCCAGGCGCGGGCCGAAGCGGAAGTCGCTCCGGTCCAGGACCTGCTGGACGAAGTTTTC
>NZ_JBARYR010000010.1:0-6402 GCF_049648075.1 Rubrivirga sp.
ACGAACCCGTCTGCATGGACGGTCGCGGCTACGCTCGAATCTGGTGGAGCAGCGTTCGGCGACCGTGTCTTCCACTCGAGCGGCCTGAAGCTCTTTGCACGTAGGCAAGTGGACGACGTGGTCACCGCGATCGACATCCAGGGAGATCCCGTCCTCGAGGACGACGCTCGGACGGTCACTGCGCTCGGAGCCGGGTTTGCCATGCGAGTCTCACTTCGAGTCGTCGGTCCGGTCCACGTCGGGACGGAAAGCGGCATAAGCCTTGAGCGACTGCGGCTGCAGGGTGGCAGCGTCCTCGAGGATGGGTACCGCGTCGTTACCCGAGACCGAGACCGTACGAAGTGGCGGCTCGGCGGACCCGCACGGCTGTACGTCTCGGTCCGTCTGTAACTCTCGCGCTCGGCCGTCCGTCAGGGTGCACACGCCCTCGAGGTCGGCAGCGCCCTCGAGGATTGGGAACCGTCCACCCTCTGCTCGCCATGACTCTCCGCATCGCGCTCCTGTCGCTCGCGCTCACAACCGGCGCCCACGCGCAGATCGTGTGGGGAGCGGACTCCTCCGAGGGGGACATCGCCGTGAGCGCCGGCAGCACCAACGACCTCAACATCGGCGTCCAGTACTGGATCGAGGACGGCGTGTCGTTCAGCGCGTGGTGGAGCGAGTCGGCCTTCGAGGACGTCGAGGACGGCAACGACTTCCTGCGCCTGACCGACCTCGAGGCCGACGCTCGAACGATCGCGGCGAGTCTCGAGACCGACTGGTTGGTGCTCGGGGATCGGTTCACGTACTCGTCCGGGATCCAAGCCTTCAACCAGCGGCAGGTGAACGACGTGGTCGTCGGCCTGAATTCGGGGGCCGGCGTTCCCGTGGTGGAGCGGGACATTCAGGTCTGGGGCGCGGGGCTGACGAACCGGCTCGACTTCCGGCTGTTTGGTCCCGTGCACATCGGTCACCAGGGCGGTCTGCTTAGCCTGCGGGTGGTCCGAACGCAGCAAGGACCCAACTCCGTCGGGGCCGATGACCTCGGCTTCGAAGACCGCTCGAGCACGCGGCTCAAGCTCGGAGGCCCCGGCCGCTTCTACGTCGGCGTCCGGTTCTAGCGACCTCGAGGGCGGAGGCCGGGCGCGTAGCTTGTCGGCCCCCCACGCCCGACATGTCCGACCTCTCCGACCGACTCGATTCCTTGGGCCGCGCGCTCGACCTCGAGGGCCGGCGCGCGCGTCTCGAGACGCTGCGAGCGAAGCGCCTGGAGCCCGGCTTCTGGGACGACCCCGAGACGGCCGCCGGCGTCGAGCAGGAGATCTCGGTCGAGAAGGACTGGGTCGAGGCCTACGATGCGCTCGCCGAGAAACGCGACGACGTCGCGACCTTGATCGAGATGCAGGCCGAGGCCGAGGACGCCGACCTCGAGGACGAGATCGGCCGCGAGACCGCCGCGTTCGAGACCGCCTTGGAGGCCTTCGAGCTGCGCGGGATGCTGGCCGGCCCCGACGACCGCCGGACGGCCATTCTGACCATCAACTCGGGCGCCGGCGGGACCGACGCCCAGGACTGGTCCGAGATGCTGCTTCGTATGTACACGCGCTACGCCGAGCGCAACGGCTACAGCGCGTCGCTTCTGGAGTACCAGGAAGCGGACGAGGCCGGAATCAAGAGCGCGTCGCTCCGCATCGAGGGCGCGTGGGCCTACGGCTACCTCCGGGCCGAGAGCGGTGTCCACCGACTCGTCCGCATCAGCCCGTTCGGCTCGGCCGACAAGCGCCAGACGTCGTTCGCGTCCGTCTTCGTCTACCCCGAGATCGACGACGCCATCGAGGTCGACATCAACCCGGCCGACCTCGAGTTGCAGACGTTCCGGTCGGGCGGTAAGGGCGGCCAGAACGTGAACAAGGTCGAGACCGGCGCGCGCTACGTCTGGACTGGCGAGCTGTCTAACGGCCAAGAAGAGCGCGTCGTGGCGGAGTCGACCGAACAACGGTCGCAGATGCAGAACCGCGACCGGGCGATGCAGATGCTCAAGTCGCGGATCTACGCGCTCGAACAAGCCATTCGCGAGGCGGCCAAGGACGCCGAGGAGGCGGGCAAGAAAAAGATCGAGTGGGGCAGCCAGATCCGGTCCTACGTCTTCCAGCCCTACACGATGGTCAACGACCACCGCACCGAGGTCAAGGTCGGCGACGTGCAGTCGGTCATGGACGGCGACCTCGAAGCCTTTATCAAGGCCTACCTCCTGCAAGAGACCGGCGCCTCCGTCGGCAGCGACTAGCCATGCGACTTCTCCTTCTCGCCTTCGCCCTCGGAGCCTGCTCGCCCACGAGTCAGACTGTGGAGCCCCCGCCGACAGTTGAGATCCCCGTCCTCGAGGACGAGCCCGTGGTTGCCGACGGACCGTTCGACGACCTCGAGGACTACCGGACCCTGCGCGCCGCTGCGGTCGCCGACCTCGAGGGCGCCATCGGGACGCCGTCCGCGAATGGGGCGCGGTCGTGCTTGGTGCTCCCCGTCGGCGTGAAGGCGTGCGGAGGGCCGTCGTCGTTCGTGGCCTACTCGACGGAGACGGCCGAGGTGCCGGTCTTGCTCGGCTTGGCAAAGCGGATCGCCGACCTCGATGACGCGGCGAACGCCCAGTTTCAACTGGCCTCCGATTGCTCCGTCCTCTTCGCGCCGCCGGCCGTCCTCGAGGACGGGATGTGCCGGCTAGGGGACTAGAGGTGGACTTGTGGGCTGTGAGCCCGGTCGTTAGGATGATGGCGTCCCACACCCGACGGCCATGCGTTCCTCGATCCTGCTGCTCTCGGTCCTGGTCGTCGCGCTGATCGCCGGGTGCGACTCAAGCGAGAGCGCGCTAAGCCGAGAAGAGCGCGAGGCCTTCGAGGACGAGATCCAAGCCGCCATTCTCGCCCTCGAGGCCGCCATCGGTGATGCTCGAGCCGACGATGTGTCCGCGTGCCGTCTCGCCGCGATCAGCACCGACGGGTGCGGCAACCCGTCGTCGTTCAGGGTCTATTCCGTGACGGACGGCGACACGCTCGAGATCCAACGCTTGGCCGCCCGGGCCGACAGCCTCAACAGCGCCTACAACCTCGCGCTCGGCACCGAGCCGCCGTGCGTGACGACCGAGCCTCCGCCGCTCGTCCTCGAGGAGGGACGGTGCCGGTTCGAACCTCAGATCGTCGTCAACTAACAACGCGTCGTCCTCGAGGACGGAATCGGTCTCGCGAACGGCGTTAACGTGTGGGAAACACCCCGCGGGACATGCGCGAACGGTTCGACTTCCTCGTCATCGGGTCCGGCGTCGCCGGGCTGTCGTTTGCACTCAGGGCCGCAGAGCACGGGACGGTCTGCGTCGTCACCAAGAAGGAGTCGGCGGAGAGCAACACGAACTACGCTCAGGGCGGCATCGCCGCCGTCATGGCGCCGACGGACGACGTCGAGGACCACGTCCAGGACACACTCGTCGCAGGCGCCGGGCTGTGTCACGAGGACGTGGTTCGAATGGTGGTGACCGAGGGGCCGGACCGAGTGCGCGACTTGATGGACCTGGGCGCTCAGTTCGACCGCGACCCAGAGGGCGATCTCCACCTGGGCCGTGAAGGCGGACACTCGGCGGACCGGATCGTCCACGCGACCGACATGACCGGGCGCGAAGTGGAGCGAGCGCTCCTAGCTGCCGTCCGGCGGAGCGAGACCATCACCGTCCTCGAGTACCACTTCGCGGTCAACCTGTTGACGGAGCACCACCTGGGCGTATCCGTCGAGGCCGGAGACGCCGTCTCGTGCTACGGCGCCTACGTCCTCGACTCGAAGGCGGGCGTCGTCAAGACCATCTTGGCCAAGTCGACGCTGCTCGCGGCCGGTGGGGCGGGTCAGGTGTATCAGCACACGACGAACCCTCAGGTGGCGACCGGCGACGGGATCGCGATGGCCTACCGCGCTCGGGCGGTCGTCGCGAACATGGAGTTCGTCCAGTTCCACCCGACGAGCCTTTACCTGCCCGGCGCCGACTTTGACGGCCGCTCGTTCTTGATCACCGAGGCCGTTCGGGGCGACGGCGGCTTGTTGACCAACCTGGGTGGCGAGCGCTTTATGCCGTCCTACGACGAGCGGGAAGAGCTCGCGCCGCGTGACGTCGTCGCCCGCGCCATCGACGATCAGCTCAAGAAGAGGGGAGAGGACCACGTCTGGCTCGACATCAGCCACAAGCCGTCCGACGCGGTCTTGAAGCACTTCCCGAACATCCAGGAAACGCTCCTGAAGCATGGCATCGACATGACACGGGACCCGATCCCAGTCGTGCCGGCTGCGCATTACACCTGCGGAGGAGTCGTCGTGGACCGCCACTCGCGGACCTCGATCACGGGTCTGTTCGCGTGCGGCGAGGTGACGTGCTCCGGCCTGCACGGAGCCAACCGGCTGGCCTCGAACTCGCTGCTGGAAGCGCTCGTCTACGCGGCGAACGCTGTCGACCCTGCCGTCGAGCACGCGGCGTCTTCGATGTGGCACGACGAGATCCCAGACTGGGACGAGTCGAACACCGAGCGCCCGAAAGAGTGGGTGTTGGTCCAGCACAACCGGGACGAGCTTCGCCGCGTGATGCAGGGCTACGTCGGGATCGTGAGGAGCCAGTTCCGCCTCGACCGCGCCGCGCGCCGGATCGAGCTGATCTACAGCGAGACGGAGGAGTTCTACCAGCGGACCAAGCTCTCGCCCGAGCTGTGTGAGCTGCGAAACCTGGCCGCCGTCGCCCACCTCATCGTCTCGTGCGCGCAGCGCCGGACGGAGAGCCGCGGGCTCCACTTTATGGCCGACTTCCCGGAGCCCGACCCCGCACAACTCCACGACACCCTATTTCTGGGCGGGGTAGCGACCTAGGAGGTCGGTTGACGCGGGCAGGTGGGAGCCGTCCTCGAGGCCGACCCATCAGGAGAACCTGTACAGACACGGCGTCGCATTTCCGTCCTCGAGGACGTGCTACGTTCCAGCATGGACCGCCGGACCGTCTACGTCATCGCTCTCGTCGCGGCCGTCGCCGGATGCGCGTCTGACCCCTCGCCAGTTGGCCACGTCGGCCTCGAGGCCGAGTACGTCGGCGTGGCGTCGTGCGCGACGTGCCACGGGGAGATCGCGGCGAGCTACGCGAGCCACGGGATGGCCGAGTCGATGGCGCCGTGGACGTCCGAGGTACGGATCGAGCCGTTATTGCAAACGCCGATTGTCGATCCCGTCACCGGCTTCGAGTACCGCGTCCTCGAGGTCGAGGGACAATTGGTTCAGGAAGAGAGGCAGGTCGATGCCGGCGGCCTCGAGGTCGCCCGGTTGGTCCGGCCGATGGACTGGATCGTCGGCAGCGGCGACGCGGCGCGGACGTACTTCGCAGGAAGGGGCGACGGCCTGACTCAGCTTCCGCTGACGTGGTACACCCAGACGGGCGAGTGGGACTGGAGTCCGGGGTACGAGGACGGCGTCAACCCGCGCTTCTCGAGGACGATGCCGGACGGCTGCATGTCGTGTCACAACGCCGTCCCGGAGCGCGTCACGGGCGTCGAGGGGGCGTTCGCAAGCATCCCCGAAGGCATCGGTTGCGAGCGGTGCCACGGGCCGGGCTCGGCCCACGTCGAGGCCCGCCTGGCGGACGACTCCGCTCTCGATGGGCCGGACCCGACCATCATCAACACCGCGTACCTCGACCTCGACCTGCGCTTGGACGCCTGTAGCCAATGCCACCTGCACGCCTCGATCGACGTGCTTCGCCAGGGCGAGACCGCCTACTCCTACCAGCCCGGCCGGCCGCTCTCGTCGCACGAAGGCCTCTTCGCGATCCCCGCCGACCTCGAGGCCGACGACGGAGTGGCGGTCGTGTCGCACGCGGCCCGGATGCAGGCGAGCGCGTGCTTCCAGGAATCCGTCGACACCGCCGCGCCGCTCGAGTGCACGACGTGTCACGACCCGCACCGGGGCTTCGAGGCCCGGCCTGCCGGCGCCCAAAGCGCCTCGTGCACGACGTGTCACGCGTCCGACCTCGAGGACGCCGTTCCGGCCGACCTGCGAGAGGTCCACGCCCTCGAGGTCGGCTGCGTCGGGTGTCACATGCCCAAGGTCGAGGCGTCGACGGCGCCGCACTCGTCGTTTACAGATCACTGGATCCGAGTCGTCGACGGCCCGGTCCGCGCGGTCCAGCCGGAGCTCGGTCGGAGCGGCGTCGTGGCGCCCCTCGAGGACGGCGACCGCGACGGCCTCGAGGGCGGACTCTACGAGGGCGTCGCGGCGATCACGTACGGCTCGCAGGCGTCAGACCCACAGGCGTTGGCCCAAGGTGCGCAGTTCGTTCAGATCGCCCTCGACCGGATCCCACAACCGGAGCGCTACCACGACGCCCGGTACCTGCTCGGCGTCGCCTTGCTG
>NZ_JBARYR010000011.1:0-8323 GCF_049648075.1 Rubrivirga sp.
CACCGATGTCTACGCCTACCGCACGCCGGGCGCGGAGACGGTAACGATCATCGCCAACTACATCCCGCTCTCGCACCCGGACGGCGGCCCGAACTACAACCACTTCGGCGAGGACATCCGCTACGAGATCCACGTCAAGAACCAGACGTCGGTCGGACCTCTCGGCACGGCCACGGATGACATCACGTACCGGTTCACGTTCGACCGCGTCAACGAGGACCCGACAACGTTCTTCAACATCCGCCTTGGCGCGGAGAACATCAACACGTCGTACACGCTCGAGAAGAGCACCGACGGCGGCCGCTCGTTCACGACCATCATCGAGGACGGTGAGACACCGCCGGTCAACATCGGACCCCGCTCCATCGAGGGCGCAGCCGGTCTCGGCATGGACTACGAGTCGCTCGTGACGAGCGCCATCGAGACGGCCTCGACGGGCGAGACGGTCTTCGCTGGCCCGCGTGACGATCCGTTCTTCGTCGACCTCGGCGGCGTCTTTGATTTGGGCGGCATCCGCCAGTCCTTCGGCACCGACGGCGTCTTGGAGCACGACAACGCGATGCTGGCCCGCGACGCTGTCGCCGGATACAACACGCACTCGATCGTCCTCGAGGTGCCCATCAACATGCTCCAGAAGGACGGAGCAGACGCACCGGACCCCGACGACGCGTCGGACGACGACGCCGCGACGGGCGCCAACACGATCCTCGATCCCAACTTCGTGATCGGCGTGTGGGCCTCGGCCTCGAGGCCGCAGGTCTCGACGTTGTCACCCGACGGCTCGAAGCCGACCGTGTCCGGTCCCTACGTCCAGGTCTCCCGTCTCGGGATGCCCTTGACCAACGAGGCCATCATCCCGATCGGTGAGAAGGACCGCTGGAACTACGTCTCGCCGTACAGCGAGGCCGAGCAGTCGTTCGCGCAGTACTTCGTCAACCCCGAGTTGGCGCTGTACATGAACAACGGCGCCTTTGGCGACGCTGTCCCGGGTCTGTCCACGGACTTGACGATCCAGCAGAACTCGTACCCTGGCCTCGACCTCGATGGCGACGGTGACCCGTCCAACGTCGGATCCGGCCTGGACTTCACCAACGGTGCCGACGGCGCCGCTGCGGTCCTGCCGCTCGTGGTCAACGGAGCGCTGGACATCGCGGGGACGGCGTTCGCCGCTCCTACGAAGCCGACCGCCGACGGCGTCCCGACGGCGCTCCTCGCACCCGGCCAGCCGCGCCGAGTGGACATCTTGCCCATCTTCTACTTCGGCGTCCCGAACCTGGCCCCATACCAACTCCTGACTGGTAAGGGCGGGCTCGTGGCCGACACGGACGGTGATGGCGACCTCGACTTCACGCAGGGCAAGCCGTTCATCAACAACTTCCTCCCGATCACCCAAACGCCAGACGGCGGCCTGTGGGGCGGCGACATGCTGCGCCTCAACATGGCCGTTCCGACGACGGACCGGGACGACGACGAGTTCACGAACTGGGCACGGCTCGGGCTCATCCGCGCGGCGGCCATCGGCCTGACCTCGCCGGACTTCGCCACGACCGACCTCGAGTTCATCCCGCACATGGATGGTTTCCCGAACGGGCGCCGCCTCGAGGACGATGTGACCACGATCGAGCTCCAGGCCGTCGCGGGCGTCGTGCTCGCTGCTGTGGGCCTGCCTGACGATGACGCAACGGCCGGGGACTACTCGGACTTTGCGACCTCATCGCAGATATTCCAGGAGCTCGCGTTCGTGGCCGGGCCGACCCGGAACGATCTCCCGTTCATGTCTGAGTTCCCGTACGTCCCGACCCCGCACCGCGGGTACGACTTCGTCCGGGACCAGACGCCGGGGGCACCGTTCGCCAACTTCGCGACCTCGAGTGGCATCAACGTCGGCGTGGCTCGTGGGACCCTCTTGGATCCCGCGTTCCCGAACCCGACCTCGGGTGCCTCGACGATCCGGTTCCAGCTTTCCGAAGCCGCTCCGGTCCGCGTCGACGTCTACGACGTCCAGGGCCGCTTGGTGGAGACCGTGACCAACCGGGATTACACCTCGGGCACGCACGAGCTGTCCTGGGACGGATCGCGGCTGGCCTCGGGCACCTACATCTACCGCCTGATGGTGGATGGGGAGCTCATCACGGCGAAGCAGACGACGGTCGTCCGCTAGCCGCCTTGCGATCATGCCGCCACGGCGGCACTCGTTTTTTGGGGGCGAGGCCGAAGCCTCGCCCCCTTCTCATTTGTATCGCCCTCGATGTCCGCACGTACCTCTAAGATTCTAGCGATCGGCCTGGTGGCCACCGCCGTCATCACCGTCGCCGTCATGTGGCAGCTCCGCGAGCCGCCGCCACTACCGCCCGACCACTCCCAGATCGAGCCGGGCGACCGGTTCGATAACGCCGAGGACGCTGTCGATTACTACCGGACGCTCGTCCGGCGCGAGCCCGACAACGCGGCCGCACAGGTCCGTCTCGCCCACGCGCTGATGCAGTATGGCGAGGAAAGCGGCACCCAGTTCGAAACCGTCCCCGAGGCTCAGCAACTCCTCGAGGGCGCCGTCGAAGCCCGGCCAGGCGACATCTACGCCCGTGCCCTCTTGGCATCGCTCTACAACATCTTGCACCGCTTTGAGGACGGTCGCGACTTGTCACGCGAGTTGTTAGAGGAGCGCCCGTACTTCGCCTACGTTCACGGAACGCTGATCGACGCGTTGGTCGAGCTCGGCGAGTACGACGAAGCCGTCGAGGCCTCGGACCGGTTGCAATCGCTCAAGCCCGGACTGCCGGCGTACTCGAGGGCGAGCTACATCCGTGAGCTCTACGGCGACACGGAAGGCGCCATCGAGGCCATGCAGCTCGCAGCCAACGCGGCGCCCATCGGCCGGTCGGAGCGCTCGTGGGCGCTGTTCCAACTCGGCAATCTGTACCTCGGCGACGCCAAGCCGGATACCGCGCGTGTCATCTTCGAGGGCGCCCTGGAGGAGATGCCGGACTTCGCTCCCGCACTTGCTGGCCTTGGTCACGTCGCGCTCGTCGAAGGCGACGCCGACCGCGCGGTCCAGCTCATCGAAGAGGCCCGGTCGCTCCGGCCGATGGAGATGATGGACGAGCTCCTGGTCGAGGCCTACGCCGCCGCCGGTGACCAAGCCCAGTCAGACGCCGCCGCCGAGCGTGTTCTCGTGGCGTTGCAACGCGCCCGCGACATGGGCGAGATCGTCGACATGGAAGAGGCAGACTTTCTCCTCGATCTCGGACGCGACCTTGAGGGCTCGCTCGTAAAGGCACGCGAGCAGCAAGCTCGCCGTCCCGGCCACATGCACGCGAACGAGACGCTGGCGTGGGCGCTCCACAAGAACGGCCGCTCGGCTGAGGGCATCCCGTACATCGAGCGCGCGATGCGACTCGACACCGGCGACGCGATGGTTCACTACCGCGCCGCTCAGATCTACGAAGGTGCCGGACAGCTTGACGAGGCCGCTCGGCACTACCGGATCGCTCTCGATGGCAACCTCGACGTCGAGAGCCCGACCACAGCCGATGAAGCACGCGTGCTCCTGGGCCGGATCGAGGCCTAGCTCGTGAGAACCGCCGCCCCGACGCTCCACTCGTCACTCCGCGCGTTGCGCGGGGTGGCAGCGGTCGTTGTGGCGGTGGGATATCTCGCGGCGTTGAACGCGACGGCCATCGGACACGGATGGCGACTGGTGCCACACCTCGCTCTCGAACACGGCTCAGCCATCGCGGCGCCCGGCGTCCTCGAGAGTCGTCAGACCGGCGCAGCCGACGAGACCGGCGCGGTGATCCTGACGACGCTGCGCAACACGCACCGCCACGGCGGCCACGTACACTCACACGGGCCACATTCTTCCGAGGCGGATACATTGCCGACCTCGAGGACGCACGCGCGCTCCACCTCAGAATCGGGCGTCGCCCTCGAGGGCGACTTCCACGAGCACGATGGCATGGTTCACAGCCACGGCCCTCCTCCCGCCGAGGAGACCGCGGTCGCGGTGGTCTCGCTCGACAAGCATCGGCCGTCGTCATCGGCTACCGTACCAGCCGCCCCGACGAGTGCGCTTCACAGCGTGCTCGAGGTCGGCGAGGGATTTACCACGAGAGGACGCGACGTAGAGACGCCCCCGCCGATCGGCTGGAGCTAGTCATGATCGAGGCCGGTCGCCCGGTCTAAGCGTCGCACGAGGGTGCGGCGCGTCCTTCCACGTGCCCCGGTCTCGGGGCGTGAGTTCCGTCTCTACGTCTCTACATGCTTTATCTCTTCCGCCGCACTCTGTGGCTTTCTCTCCTCACGGCCCTGCTTCCGGCCGTGGCAGCTCAATCCATTACCGGCACCGTCCTCGAGGGGGGCACTGGCACTCCCATCGAGGGCGCGGCTGTCGCGCTCGTCAACACTGACTCTGGCACGACCACACGGGCCGACGGACGGTTCGACCTCGAGGCCGCGCCTGGCACCTACACGCTTCGCGCGTCGTCTCTCGGATACGCACCTGCAGAGCGCCGCGTCGTCCTCGAGGACGGCGAGACGGTGCGCCTCACCATCACCCTGAGTCCGGCCAACTCGGAGATCGGTGAGGTCGTCGTCGAAGGGCGCGCGACCAACCTGGTCGGCTTTGCGACGACAGCATCGCAAGGGTTCGTGGGGCAGGATCAGCTCGCTCTTCGGCCGCTGCTACGCGTCGGAGAAGTGCTCGAAACGATACCGGGTACGATTGTGACGCAGCACAGCGGATCCGGAAAGGCCAATCAGTTCTTCCTACGTGGGTTCAACCTGGACCACGGAACAGACTTCTCAGCATCGCTCGAGGGCGTCCCGATGAACCTCCCGACGCACGCGCATGGCCAAGGCTACCTCGACCTGAACCAGCTTATTCCAGAGCTCGTCGACTACGTCGCGTTCGAGAAGGGACCACAGAATGCCGAGACCGGCGACTTCGCGACGGCAGGAAGCGCGGAGATCCGACTTGTGCGCCGCCTCGAGGACGGTATCGCCAAAGTCGAGGCGGGAGTCGATGACCATTATGAGGCGCTGATCGCGGACTCGAGGCCGGTCGGGAGCGGTGACTTGCTCCTCGCCGTTCGCGGGCGCTACTACGACGGGCCGTGGGTGAACCCTGAGAACAGCGGGCTGGCGAGCGCCGTCGCGAAGTACTCGACAGGGACCGCGTCCGACGGTTTGACCGTGACGGCCTTGGGCTATGTCCAGGACTGGGACGCAACGGACCAGATCGCGCTCCGCGCCGTCGAGGACGGCCGGGTCGATCGGTTGGGGGCGCTCGACCCGACAAACGGTGGCTCGACGGGCCGCTATACTCTAGCCGGCACGTGGGCATCGACCTCGAGGGCGAGCCAGACGCGCGTGAACGCCTATGCGGCCGCGTACCACCTCGACCTGTTCTCCAACTTTACCTACTTCTTGGACGACCCGGACCAGGGCGACCAGTTCGAGCAAGTCGACCGGCGCGTCTACGGCGGCGGCGGGGCGTCTCACCGCTGGATGATGGGACCGCGCAGCGTCACCGCGGTCGGCGCGGATGTCCGGCACGATCAGATCCTCGAGGTCGGGCTTCACCGCACGCAGGATCGGGCTCGCACCGGGACGGTCCGAGATGACCAGGTCGCGCAGACGGCGGCCGGCGCCTACGTCCGCAACGAGACGCGCTGGACGGACTGGCTCCGCACGACGGCCGGGCTTCGCGCGGACGGCTACCGGTTCGACGTGGCGAGCGACCTCGAGGTCAACTCCGGCGTCGAGACGGACGCCATCGTGAGCCCCAAGGTGGGACTCGCGCTGGGGCCGTGGCAGGACACCGAGGTCTACGCCAACCTGGGCCTGGGCTTCCACAGCAACGACGCGCGAGGCACTACGATCGCCCTCGATCCGGCCACGCGCGAGGCCGTCGAGCGCGTGGACCCGCTGGTGCGGACGCAAGGCGCCGAGCTCGGCCTGCGGACGGAGGCGCTGCAAGGATTGCGTTCGACGGTGGCCCTGTGGCTCATCGACCTCGACTCGGAGCTGGTCTTCGTCGGCGACGCGGGCGGGACCGAGGCGAGCGACGCGAGCCGGCACGTCGGCCTCGAGGTCGACACGTACTACCAGGCCACGGACTGGCTCAACGCGACGCTCGACGTGGCGCTGACGCGGTCGCGGTTCCGGGACGTCGGCGACGAGGACCGGATCGAGAACTCGATCGGGCGAATCGTGTCGGCCGGGATCTATGTTGGGCAAGAGACGGGACCGCTGGCGGCGCTCCAGCTTCGTCACTTCGGGCCTCGGCCCTTGAACGGCGACGGCAGCATCGAGGCCGATGCCACGACGCTCGTCAACACCAAAGTCGGCTACCGGCTCGGAGCGGTCGCGGTGTCGCTCGACGTGCTCAACGCGCTCGACTCCCACGACGCGGACGTGAGCTACTTCTACGCGTCGCGCCTGCGCGGCGAGCCGACGGACGGCATCGAGGACGTCCACTTCCACCCGGTGATTCCCAGGACAGCGCGTCTGACCCTGCTCGCGCGGTTCTAGCCGGTCCGGCGTCCTCGAGGACGCGGCTGGTACAAACGCACTAGACCGACCTCGAGGTCGGCCCGTAGGGTGTCAGCATGATCCGGCTTCTGACGCTTTCCGCCCTCCTCCTGACCTTGAGCGCGTGCGCCTCGACCCGCCCGGACACCGGCACGCGCGACCTGGTCGTGCTGGTCCACGGCATGGGCCGGAGCCCGCTGTCGATGGGCGCCCTCGACGTGTCGCTCCGCCGCGCGGGCTACCGCGTGCTCAACGTCGGGTACGACAGCCAGCGCCCGAGCGTGGCGGAGATCGGAGCGCAGGTCTCGGCCGAGATCGAGGGCGCCCTCGATGACGAGCCGGCGCCGCGCGTTCACTACGTCGGGCACAGCCTGGGGACGGTCGTGGTGCGCCAGGTCTTCCACGACGGGGCGCCAGGCACGCCGGGCCGGGCGGTGTTTCTCGCACCTCCCAACCAGGGCTCCTCGTCGGCCGACCAGTGGGCGCGCTGGATCGGGTGGGCGTTGCCTCCCATCCGCGAGCTTCAGACGACGGGCGGGACGGCGGTCTCTCTCGGGCCTCCCGACGGCCTCGAGGTCGCGGTCATCGCGGGCGACCGCGACGGCAAGGTGTCGGTCTCCGAGACGTGCCTCGAGGGTGCGGACCACGCTGTGATTCCGTCCGGCCACACGGTGATCATGATGCGACCGCGCGTCCTCCGGATGGTCAAGGGGTTTCTCGCGACGGGCGACCTCGAGGGCGCGTCAGACGCGGCGTGCGCGGAGGTGCTGGGCTAACGTCCTCGAGGACGACTACCGAAACACGACCTCGTCCACGACGCTCCCGCCCAGGTGCTCGTTCATCCGGTCGCGCCACGCCTCGCGCTGGAACTGCAACTGGTGTCGCCATGCCGCCGACCGGACCTTGACGTGCAGCACGCCGTGGCGCATCCAGACCTGCTCGGACACGTTCGCGATGGCCTCCCCCACCACGACCGGCCACGCCTCGACCGCGCGGGCCGCGTCGAACCGCTCGCGGTAGCCGTACCGATCGACGAGGTCGGACAGGACGGAGCCGAGGGGCTGGGGCTGTTTCTTGGCGGGCACGGCAGTCGAGGGCGAGCCGCAAGCTAGAGCCAGCCGCCCTCGAGGGCGACGCCGACCTCGAGGACGACTACGCGCGTGTGGCGAGGTGCCACACGAACGTGATCTCCTCCTGCGACGTGACCACGAGCACGACCAGGCCTGCAATCGCCAGCAAGAACGGGAGCCCGAACCCGACCAGGACGGCGCGAGCCGGTGGCGCGTACGTCACGGCCTGCAAGTCGCCCATCATTCGGTAGCCCGCGATCACCTCGGCGAGCAACCCCAGGCCCAATACGGCCGGAGCCAAGACCGTCGCCAGCCCCGCGTCGATGCTGCCCAGGACGAGCGCGATCACCATCAAGGGCAGCCAGGCCCACCGGCACCAGACCGCGATCGACAGCGCTTGCGCCGGGCGGACACGGCGGCGCCCCGCGATGATGCCGATCCAGATCAGGTTGAACACCAACCACGACGCGTAGGCCAAGGCGAGCACGCCGGCCAAGGCGAGCGGTTGTCCGAGCAGTCCGGTCAGCCGCGCTTGCGCCTCGACGGACCACGACGATGTCGCGGCCACCAGCGCGTCCGTTCGGGCCAGCGCTCGCAGTGCCGCCGCGCCCACCACACCCGCCGCCACCGAGAGGACCACGAAGAGCCCGACCGTCTCGGTCGTCGACAGGTCGAAGCCGCGCCGGACCGCGTCGCGGTACAGATCGCGCCTCGTGAAGTAG
>NZ_JBARYR010000012.1:0-23906 GCF_049648075.1 Rubrivirga sp.
GTTGGGGCCGGGTGATCTCGTGCTGGCGCCACCCGGGAGGCGCGGGCGAATGCGGGTTCGAGGTCGGGGCCGGCGGCGTCGAGGCCGAACAGGCGCCGAGGACGAGGGGCAGAACGAGGGCGAGGCGGACGGTCACGGGCTGCGCGGCGGGTTCGGGGTGGAGGATACGGGCCGCCCTCGAGGGCGCTCGTCCTCGAGGACGGATGCGGCCCTACGTACGGATCCTGCGACTTATGCGGAATGCCATCGCGTATAATGACGGATTCGACCACTTATGCCGACCTCGAGGTCGGCTGAACCACTGGTTATACGGCGCTCCCTCTAGTGTTCAACTCTGACACAATCCCTCCCGGTATCACCGTCGGCGTCCAACCCGACGGCCAGCGCGTTGATCTCTCGGCGTTCAAAGCTGCGGCTCACTATTCGGCCCGAATCGCTGGTGGGAGCGTCGTGCGTTTCGACTTTGACCGGCCGTACACGAGTTACGTCCACGCCGTTCTCGATCAGCCGGGCGGTGCCGTTACCGTCCTTTGCAATCGTGCTTACCCGGCTGTCGCGTTCTCGAACGAAACGGAGAGCGTTTATATGACTCACCCGTTCGTGGAAGCTCCTACGTTGTCGGCGGCGTTCTCGGATTCGTCTTTTCAAACCGTCCCGCTCTCGGTCCTCACCGCCCCACCCGCAGACATTTCGCTTGGCGCGCTGAGCGAGTCGGAACGTAAAACCGTCCGGTACTGGATCAAGTACGGACGGCTGCATCAGGCAGGCGATCTTATCTTCAATAACTGGGACTAAAACCGCCGCGCCGTATAACCCGCCGCTGGTATTAGATGGAAGTCAAGGGGGCGGCGGCGATTCTGGCCGATGAGGAGGATGCGGGCATGAGGATGTTGGTCGGACAGCGGTAGCGACACGGCCTCGCTAGCCCACCGCTGGGGTGCGGTGGACGGGCGTGGATCGCGTCACCCCGTTCGGTCGCGAGCGATGCTGGCCGGGATCGGTCGTCTCAGCGCACCGGCGGAGCCGGAGGTGAGCGACGAGAAACATCCCTTATGGGCTCTGCGAGGCGGAGGGTGCCGCCGAGGGACGAGCTGGTCCCACGAGACGTGGGAGCGCTCGATGGTGCATGGCGAAGCTCTCAGCGGACCGGGTCCACGAGGGACCGAGTCCGTGAGGCTTGACAGGCGGTTGTCGGTCCTCTCGGCGGCAGCGGGGCGGAGACCGAAGAGGTCTCAGGCAGGTGGTGAGATGGGCGAGCGGCTAAGCGGCGACGGCGTACTGGCTCTGGCAGACGTGGACGCGGGCCGGGTCGAAAGCGTCCGCGCTGCGGTGGGCGCCCCAGACGGCGACGAGCAGCTTGCGCATCGCCGCCACGCGCGCCTTCTGCTCCACCATCCGCTCTCGGCGCTCGGCGTAGCGCACCCCGAGCAAGCGGTCGCCGCGGAGCACTGGGAAGACCGCTTGCCCGAGCACCTTGCGCAGCATTGGCCGCCCCTTCTTGCTCAGCCGCGTCTGGCCTCTGTACTGGCCGCTCTCACGCTCGCGCAGATTCATGCCCGCGTAGCGCAAGAGCTGGCGCTTGCTCGCGAAGTCGGCGAGCGGGCCGGTCTGACCCACGAGGCGCGCCAAGTTAAAGAGCGTGATGCCGGAGACGGCCTCGTCGATCGGTGGGAGTGCGCCGTGGGCTTTGAGTGAGTCACCGAGCGTCTCGATCTGGACCTTAAGCGCTTCGGCGTGGCCTTCGTGCATCTCGAGTTCAGCCACCAGCACTGCCAGTCGGTCGGAGAGCACGGCCGCGATGGGATCCGGTGGCGCCGAGCGGACCGACGCCACCGCTGCGTCGACGAGGCGCTTACCGGTGATCGTCTTGACGCCCGGCACGCGGCGACGAAGCATCGCCAGCAGTCGAGTCTGTCCCAGCTTCGCCAGCCGGTGCGGGCACAGCAGCCCCTCGCGGAGTAGCACTCGGCCGGTCTTGGAGAACGTGAAAGCGATGGGTCGGTCGTAGTCCGGGAAGAGGTCGCGGAGCGTGGCCTGCAGCCGGGTCCGGATGGCCGACGTGGCGCGGACCTCGTCGTCGTGGAAGGCGGTGAGGTGGCGGAGCAGGACGTAGGGCTCGGGCAGGTCGCGGTACCGCTGCGTCTTGCCCATCTCGCCGGCCAGATGGATCACGCGGGCGTCCTTGCGGTCGGTCTTGCCAGTGTCGAGCGACTCGGCCTTGGTGAGCTGGCCGACCTGCTCCGAGCTCACAAGCGCAGTCTGATGGCCTGCGCGGCGGGCGACGGCGAGCAGCGTCCGCTCGTAGCCACCCGAGGCCTCACAGATCACGCGAACGCCGTGGAGCCCGTGGGTGACCGCGAGTGCGGCGGCTTGCCGGAGCGCCCGCTCGACGGCCTCGGTGCGATTGGCGACGACGTCCTGGGCGACGACCTGGTGGAGACCGGACTCGAAGCGGCTGAAGAGGTGGAGCGTGTCCTTGGAGACGTCGGCGGCGAGCAGGAGCACGGGGCGGGCCTTGTCGGGGGCGGGCGTGGTGTGGATCTTCATAGCGGGCCTCGGCGGCAGACTGGGAGGGTCGTAGTGGATCCGGAAGGTCTGTCGTCCGGGGCCTCCTCGTCTGGCGCTAATGGTATGGTGCACGCCGACGCCGAGAGCCAGCGTTTCTGCGCTGAACGGCCGTCGGCGTATTCTCAGCTTCGGTCGCAGCGCCGTGCCACCATCCGGCGCGGGTGAGCGGCTATTTGTTACACCGCCCTCACTCCCACTCATGCTCAGAAAACTGAACGGTCAACCCGCGTGGTACAAAGCGTGGGCGGTTGCTGTCGCTCTCGCCGCTGTGTTCGTCCTCGCTCGCTGGCTGCTCGGGGACTTGGAACCAGCTGACTTCGCCCTCATGGCTTTCGTCCACGTCTCGGTGTTGATCGACCTGTTTGTAGGTCGTGGAGCGAGCGAAGCCTCTGGCTCCTGAGCCGCAGGGCGGTGTAACTCGCCGCTGCGGGCCTCCCGCGGACGCGTTCTCGAGGGCGATAGGGGAGCGCCCGCCCTCGAGGCCGAGACTGTGTCCGCCCTCGAGGACGGCTACGTCTCCGTTGGCGCCGCGACATGGGCCAGCATCCGGTGCAGCAGGTCCGTCCTCGAGCACACCGAGGGCGCCACCACGACCACCCTGGCGCCCGTGTCGTGGTTTTCGAGAAGCGCGGCGCACGGGTAGCGTTCGCGCCGGGGTCCCGTTACCAGCTGGTGCTCCCGCTCGGTGAACGCGAGCGGCGTGAACGTCCACGGCTTGCGGACCGACCAGTCCGTGTAGACCACCTCGACGCGCTGGTCCGGGTCCACGACCCCGCCCTCGACGTCGAACACGCCTCGGCAATCGGTCTCGAAACCGAACAGTCCGAGCGAGTGCTCCCACGCCTGGAATAGAGGCCCATCGCCCCAGTAGACCGTCCCCTCATGCTGCGGGTGCGGCAGCAGTTCTTGGTCGCGCGGATCGTAGTCCTGCCACCGGCCGTCGGCCCACTGCTTCCACCAGAACATGCCGGCGTGGCCGCCCATCTGGGCGCCGCCGTGGTAGTGGTGCCCGAGGTCGATCCGCGGGAAACGGGGGCCGAGCAGCAGCATGGCGCCGCCGCGTCCGAGGTAGCCGTCGATGGCGTCGGGCACGGACTCGCCCTTCTTGGTTTTGTACGGCAGCTCGTTACCGACGATCACCAGCAGGTCGCCCGGCCCCTCGAGGTCGCCGATGTCGCGGGCCGCTACGTGGCGCATCCGGCCGAAGAAGCTGACCGCCGAGCGGACGAAGCTCTGCAAGATGTCGGCGAATAGGCGCGGCTCGTCCATCAAGAGCGGCCGCTCGACCGGGACGGGCGCCGGCAGGTTGGGCATCGCGAGTTCCCCGCTCCAGACGCGCTGCGGCGCGTAGGCGATCTCGATCGTGTGCGGGCCTCCCGCGCCGACCTCGAAGCGGAAGTATTCGCTCGCGCCCGCCTCCTCGCGCTCGGGCTCGACCTCGAGGCCGTCCAGCATGACGTGCTCGACCGACTCGCGCGGCGGCACGCGGAACTCCAGCACCTCGACGGCCGCGTCCTCGAGGACGACCTGGACGCCGTCGGGGGTCTCGGACACGCGCATCCGGCCGGTCACGAGGTCGAGGTCGGCGCTCCAAGTGTCCCACGAGCGCGGGACGGCCGGCGCCAAGCGGATGCGGCGCTCGCCCGGCTCCATGATTCGGAGGCCGACCAGGCCGTACTGCACCGCGTCGAGCAAGGCGCCGGCGCCAGTGATAAACGCGTGGCCGACGACGTCGTCCTGGGCACCGTCTTCGGGGTCGAGGTACTCCTCGACCAGGCCCGGCAGCGTGGGCCGCGCGATGGTGTCGGTGATCTTCGACAGCACGTGCATGCCGCCCTCGGCGTCGAAGCTGCGGAACCGGGCGCGAGCCTCGTGGGCCATCCACCACGGCCAGACGCGGCCGTTGTGGTCGTTGTCGGCGGGGACGTAGCGCATCGGCAGGTCCGTCGTGACGGTGCCGAAGGGGCGCCAGCTCCGCTCGCGGATCGTCTCCAACGTTCGGAAGCGCTCGTTGCGGCTCGCGATGCTTTCGTTGATCGCGATGGCGTTGTCTGCCAGCATCAGCGTCGTGTCGGGGACGTTCCACTGGACGGCGTTGTTGAAGTAGCCGCCGGACTCGTTCCAGAACGCGTCGTGGATCGACTGGCGCGACCTCGAAGCCAGGTCGCGGTAGCGCTCGGCGTCGTCGGCGCGGTCCAAGGCGTCGCAGGCGAGGGCCATCCGTCGGAGCGCGGCGTAGTAGAGCGCGTTGGAGTACAGCGTCCGCTGCCCCTCGACGAGACGGAGAAAGCGGCTGTGGTCCATCCACTCGGTCACGTCGACGATCAAGCCGTCGTCGTCCGCGTCGCGCTCGATCCAGGTCTCCATCCAGGGCTCGAACGCCTCGAGCATCGACGTGAGCCACGCGCGGTCGCCGGTGTGCTTGAACACGCGCCAGACGAGCTTGAGGATCCAGCCGAGCCCTTCGGCCGACCCGCCCTGGCTGGTGTCGTCGGAGACTTTGAGACCGGCGGGGTCGTGATCGCGGTAGCGGCCCGCCTCGTAGTCGAGCGTCGCCAAGACGGGACCCATCAGCCCCGCCGCGATGCCGCCCGGTCCGAAGCCCGACCCGAAGTCGCGGCTCCAGACGTCGCGCCACCGGAACACGTCGCAGACCATCTTCGAGCCCTCGCCACCCGGCTCGCCGTTCTCGTCGGGGGTCCAGTCGTAGCCCAGGAGCAGGTGCGCCTTGGCGAACTCGACGGCCCGGTCGAGGTCGGGGACGGGCGTCTTGAGCCGGAGGCCGCGGTGCTCCATCGTGGCAACCCACGTCTCGGCGGCTTGGAACGGGTCCGAGATGCGTCCGATGGCGGTCGCGTCGCCCAGCAGAAACGCCGCCTTGCCGCCGGCCTCGAGGTCGACGCGGACGGTCCCGGTCGCGTCGTCCGACGACTCGGCGGCGGGCGTGCTCGTCGGGCACCACACGTCCACGATCCCACGCTCGGCCTCGAGGCCGCCCTCGACGGCCTCCGTCCCTTCGCCGGTCAGGTCCAGCCCCCACTCTCCGTCCGACTCGGCCTCGATGAGAACGACCATCACGACGGCGTCCGGCTGGGATGCGACGGTGACGCGGCCTCGGCCCTCGATCTCGTAGTGCGTCCGGCCCGGCTCGACCAAGGTCCGAACCCCGGCGTCGTCCGTGGCGCCATGGCCGTTGAACAGCAGGTGGTACCCGCTCGCGGGACCCGAGAAGACGAACTCGGCGGAGGAGGCCCGGACGCGAGCGATCAGCCGGCCATTCCCGACGATGGTCTCGATGTCGGAGTCGAAAAAGAGCGGGTCCATGAGCGTGGAGAGAAGGGATCGAAAGGTAAGCGCTTACACATTTGCCCTCGAGGACGGAGCGGCCCGGACCGGCGCGCCCGAGCCGACCTCGAGGTGGGGCCTCGCACTGAACAAAGGAGCGCCCCGGCAACGAGTGCTGCCGGGGCGCGAACCGTCACTGGCGACGAAGCTACTTGGCCAAGGCCTGGCGGTAGCGCCGGTCGGCCTCGTCCCAGTTCACGACGTCCCACCAAGAGCTGACGTAGTCGGGGCGCTTGTTCTGGTACTTGAGGTAGTAGGCGTGCTCCCACACGTCGATGCCCAGGATGCCGACGTGGCCGTGAAGCGCGGGGCTGTCCTGGTTCGGCATCCCGTGGATGTGCAAGCCGGCCTCGCCGCCGTAGCCGAGCCATGCCCAGCCGGACCCGAACTGCGTCTTGGCGGCCGTCTCGAACTGCTCCTTGAAGGCGTCGAACGAGCCGAACGTTTCGTCGATGGCCGTCGCCAAGTCGCCGGTTGGCTCGCCGCCGCCTGACGGTGACATGGTCGTCCAGAAGATGCTGTGGTTGAGGAAGCCGCCGCCGTTGTTGCGGACGGCCGTCTGCTTGTCCTCCGGCAACGAGTCGAGGTTGGCGAGCGTCTCGGTGATCGGCTTGTCGGCCCACTCGGTCCCCTCGAGGGCGGCGTTGAGCTTGTTGGTGTAGCCCTGGTGATGCTTGCCGTGGTGGATCCGCATCGTCTGCTCGTCGATGGCGGGCTCGAGGGCGTCGTAGCCGTAGGGGAGATCGGGGAGTTCGAAGGCCATGGTCGGACAGGGGTTGGGAAGGAGGTCGAGTTGTACCGAGCCGCGCAATCGCCGTTTCGACCTCGAGGCCGATTCACGCGACCTCGAGGACGCGATGCAGGACAAGGCCCGGAACGACCTCGAGGACGGTGAGCCCAATGCAGCGGCGCCGCCGTATGTATCGGCACGCTCCTCTCGCTCCGTGCCCGACCGACCCCTCTACGACATTCCACCTGGCGGATCGCTGGGTCTATTAGCCGCCGGGTGGCGAGGCGTCCGAGCATGGCGCGAGGTGCGAGGTCCCGTCCTCGAGGACGAGCCTAAACCTGATTCGTCACCGGGCCTCGAGGACGTCTCCCTCGTGATCGTGACCGGCCTCCCGCGGTCGGGCACCTCGATGGTGATGCAGATGCTCGAAGCGGCGGACGTCGCTCCGTTCACCGACGACGAGCGCACCGCTGACCCGGACAACCCGCGCGGCTACCTCGAGGCCGAGCGCGTCAAGCGGCTCGCCTACGACTCGTCGTGGCTGGGACAGGCCGACGGCCACGCGCTGAAGGTGGTCGCCCCTCTCCTGCCCCACCTCCCGACCGGACCTCATTACCGCGCCGTCCTGATCGAGCGCGACCTCGAGGAAGTGCTCCGGTCTCAGGCGGCGATGCTGGACCGGCACGGCGAGACGGCCGCGGCCCACGACGCCCTGCGCAGCGCGTACGCCCGCTACCTCGAGGCCGCTCACGCGTGGCTCGATCGGCACGCGGACGCCATCACGCTCCACCACCGCGACGTCATCGCCAATCCCCTCGAGGCTGCGCGATCGCTCCACGCTCATCTCGACCTCGAGGGCGACCCATCGAGGACGGCGGCCGTGATCGACGCATCGCTCCACCGCCAGCGCGCCGATGCCTGACCGCATCGCCAATCGCGTCCTGCTGATCGGGTGGGACGCCGCCGATTGGAAGGTGATCTCGCCCCTCTTGGACGCGGGCAAGATGCCGGCGTTGGCGTCGCTCGTCGAGCGCGGCGTGATGGGCAACCTCGCCACGCTCGAGCCCCCGTTCTCCCCGATGCTGTGGACCAGCATCGCGACCGGCCACACCGCCGACCGCCACGGGATCCTGCACTTCGTCCAGCCCGACGAGACCGGTACCGGGATCCGGCCTGTGCTGGGCACCTCGAGGACGGCAAAAGCGCTCTGGAACGTCCTGCACCAATCGGGGATGCGCTCCAACGTCGTCGGCTGGTGGCCGAGCCATCCGGCGGAGCCGATCCGGGGCGCCATGGTCTCGAACTTCTTCCAGACCGAGACGCCCCCACCCGGCACCGTCCACCCGCCCGACCTCGAGGACGTGCTGCTCGACCTGCGAGTCGGGGTGAAAGAGCTGACCGGCAACCATCTGGTCCCGTTCCTCCCAGACCTGGCCGAGATCGATCAAATCCAAGATCCGCGACCGCTCGCAGTCGCCCGGGCGATCTCGGACTCGGCCAGCATCCACGCGGCGGCGACCTACCTGATGGAGACGACGGACTGGGACTTGACGGCCGTCTACTTCGACGCCATCGACCACCTGGGGCACGGGTTCATGCGATATCACCCGCCCCAACTCCCCGGCGTCACCGACGACGACTTTCGGCTCTACCGCCACGTCATCGAGGCCGGGTATCGGTTTCACGACATGATGCTGGGTCAGCTTCTCGCTCAGACCGACGACGACACGGCCGTCATCCTCTTGTCCGACCATGGCTTCTACTCGGACCACTTGCGCCCTCGAGAGGTGCCCCGACACGTCCCCGCCGGCGCAGCCACCGAGCACCGGCCGTTCGGTGTCCTGGCGATGGCCGGTCCGGGTATCCGACGCGACCAACGCGTCAACGGCGCCGGCCTGCTCAACATCGCACCGACGGTCCTGACGCTCTTGGGTCTCCCTGTCGGAGCCGACATGCCGGGCGCTCCGCTCGTCCAAGCGTTCGAGACGCCTCCCCCCTTCGAGACCATCCCGTCCTGGGACGATCGTGAGGGCGCCGACGGCAGCCACCCCGAAGGCGCCCGCGCCGACCCGTGGTCCGACCTCGAGGCCGTACACCAACTCGTCGGGCTGGGCTACATCGACCTCGAGACGTCCGACGCCGATGCGGCGGCGGCGGCCGCCCGGGACGCCTCGTTCAACCTGGCCCGCGTCTACGACTCTACGGGCCGCGTCGAGCAGTCGATCCCTCACTACGAGTCCGTCCTCGAGGCCGAGTCGCCGCACCGCGACTACTACGCACTTGCGCTCGCCCGAGCCTATCTCGCCGTCGGTCGCATCGAGGACGCTCTACGAGTCGTCGAGGTCTACGACGGCGACACCCGATTTCCCATCGAGGTCGCGCTGCTCCGGTCCGACCTCGAGGTCGCTCGAGGATCGCACGACGCCGCGCTCGACATCCTGGCGAGCCTCCCGACCTCGAGTGCCGGCTCTCCCGAGGTCCACCTCCGCCGCGCCGATCTCTATATGCGGCTCGGACGCATCGAGGACGCGAGCGACGCCTTCGAGGCCGTGCTCGCCCTCGACCCGGACAACGCCCGCGCGTACAACGGACGCGCCGTCGTCGCCATCCAGCGCAAGGACTACCAGGCCGCCGCTGACGCCGCCCTCGAGGCCGTTGCCCGGCTGTACCACTTTCCCCTAGCGCACTTCCACTACGGCGTCGCGATGCTCCGGCTGGGGTGGGCCGACCGCGCGGAGGACGCCTTCACGGTCTGCCTTCAGCAGCGACCTGGGTTCGCGCTCGCGCATCGGTGGTTGGCCCGGATCTACAAGGACTACCTGCGCCAGCCGCACGACGCGAAGCGGCACTGGCGGGCCTACGAGCAGCTTTCGACATCGAGTGACGAGGAGTAGAAACGGCGTGGTCCCTCCTGAGAAGAGTTCGCGTACGTACAGGAGACGGACAGCGAGCGAACACCGAGCGTCGCGTCGCGGGTCTCCAGATGGATCCGTCGCACCCTCCCACTCCTCCACGCCATGCCCTCCTCTGATACCCTGAAGAACTCCCTCTGGTACGCCGCCGCCGCGACGGCCGCCGCCACGCTCGGAGTGAGCGAGGCCGACGCCCAAGTCGTCTACGTCGACGTCTCGCCCGACGCCACGCTCACCGACGCCGCCTTCGACATCGACATCGACGGCGACGGCGATCCCGAGTTCTCGATCGCCGAGTCGACGCACGATCGGAACCAGATCATCCTGCTCACCGACCCCGAGTCGGGCGACCACGTCGACGGGGTCGTCGGGAACGGGTTCATCTACCGAGGCAACTCCTACGGCTACGCACTGCCCGTGACGGGCGGCGCCGAGATCTCGGGCGCGAACGCGAACATGGTCGACCTCGATGACTACACGTTGCCGGTCCAAGCGTCGTTCACGTTCGAGGGGTCGGACCCGAACGACTGGCTTAGCTCTGGCGCATCGTTCGTGGGGCTCCGGTTCCGACTCGACAACGGCGACCAGCACTTCGGGTGGGTCCGCGTCGAGGCCCAAGACGAAGGCCAAGTGCGCGTCCTCGATTACGGGTTCAACGCGACGCCCGGCGCTGCGATCGCCGCCGGAGCCGGCGGTCCCGTCTCTATCGATCCCGACGAGCTCGCGGCCGGCTACACGTTCACGCCGATCGCCCCGAACCCCGTGTCCAGCGTGTCGCGGTTCGACCTCGAGGTCGCCGAGACGGAGTCGGTCACGGTCGAGATGTTCGACGCGTTGGGTCGCAACGTCCGCACGCTCCACGACGGGCCGCTCGTAGGCGGGTCCGGTGTCACCCTCGAGGTCGAGCGGGCGGGTCTCTCGACTGGGCTCTACGTCGTCCGTGTGACGGGCGAGTCCTTCGTCACGTCGCGCTCCATGACGGTCGTCCGGTAGCCGCTGCGCTCCACGTCCGTCGTCCCAATTCTTCGATCTCTCCCGATGAAAACCTTTCTTCTCCTCTTGCTCGCGCTCGCCAGCACCTCGGCGGCCGTTGCCCAAGACACCTTCAACATCCTGGTCGCCCCGCGCGGCACGACCGCTTTCTCTAATGCCGAGGCCCAAGCCGACGGCTCCACCGTCTTCGCCGAGTCCGCCCTTTGGCGCGGGCTGAACCGGGCGGCCAGCCTTCTCAATGAGGGTGGCGATAGAGAAGTCCGCGTTCTCATCGCGTCCGGCGACTACGGGGGCGAGCTCGGCTCCGGCGGCACCCAGCGTGTGCCCCAGGTCGAAAACCCCCGAGGCTCGCTCAAGGTCTTCGGCGGCATGAACGACGACTTTTCCGACCGCGACCCGTTCTCCCGCTTCGTCTCCGTTCCCACCCAAGAGGACCGGGGCGGCGCCCTCTTTCAGATCGCCGGCAACTCCGAGTTCCGGGAGATCGTCATCAGCGGGCTCGTCCTCGATGCCGCGCCCTCGAACGACTACGACTCGCGCTCGGGGAGCCTGCTCAAGGGCAGCTCACGGACCTTCCCGATTCTCGCTTGGGCGCAGGTCGAGGCCGAGCGCGTCGTGGTGGCCGACAACATCATCGTGAACGGACCGATGGGCGGATTCCAGATCGGCTCGTCGCCGCCGGAGGACAACACCGGCGAGGTCATCGTCGAGAACAACTACTTCGTCAACAACTTGCTGGCGCTTCGGACGCGGACGTTCGGCGCCAACGCCTTCCGGGCCTACGCGTTGCTCACGGTTCGCAACAACACGTTCGCGCTCAACTTCCCCTTCAACGCCGACCCCACGTCGTCGAACGTCTCGGCCGTCGAGTGGCACAACGACAACAGCTTTAAGCGGCTGGTGTTCGAGAACAACATCTTCGCCCACAACCCCGGCGGCGCGTTCCAGTCGGACTGGGAGCAGGAGGATCTGCCCGAGATCGAGATCCGCGACAACCTGTTTTACTCCAACGGCGCGGTGTTCGGCCAGTCCGGCCCGGAGGACGTGGTCGTCGCCGGCAAGTTCGGCACCAACCCGGAGTACATCCTGCTCGACCTCGATGGGGCTCGCGATAACCTGCGCGCCACCGTCTCCGGCAACGTGTCCTTCGACCCCGACCTCCGCCTGGCGTTGGTAGCCGACCAGCGAGTCGACCCGAGCTTTATCAAGGCCCAGGTCGACGAGATCGACGATCCCCGCGAGCTGTTCGGGTTCAGCACCGGCACCGTCGCCGTGGGCGTGTTCGCCCCCGAGATGCTGCTCGACACGCGCGTGGTGCCCATCGCCCGCAACCCCGACGCCCAAGCCTACGGCGTTCAGCGCGACGACGTCCGGGGCCAGGACGAATAACACCGGCCTCGCTTGCTGGCATCCGGCCTCGAGGACGTTTCTGCGACCTCGAGGCCGGTCTCGTTTCGTCGAGGTCGTGAGCGACACATTCGCCCTCGAGGACGATCAAGGCACGCCCCGGGGGATTCGAACCTCCGAGCTGTAGTGTCGGAAACCAACGCCCTCGAGGTCGCTACCGAATGGCGTCGAGCATCCGCTGGCGGTCAGGCCCAGACAGCCTACCCAGCGCGACCAGTTCGTCGAGCGCGTCCTCGACGGCTCGAACGTCGGTGGCACCATCCGAGGTCGGATCGGCCGGCACGCGGACGCCGACGGCGAGGACCTGCTGCAAGAACCGCTCGACGTACTCCGCCGCGCCGGGCTGACCCGAGAAGTCCAGCGTCTCCGTCACCGTAGCACGCGCCCGGTTTAGGTCGATCTCGACGGCACGCCCACCTAGCAGCTTCCGCTTCGAGGCCACGCCCACGATGTCCGCGTACCGGATCGTCCTCGAGGGCTGAAGGTCGTTGTTCTGAAAGACGAGTTTGTCGGCCAAGAAGACCGCGCCGTCCTTGGCCGAGCCGAGCCGCGTCGCATCGTACAACGCGAGTACGTCGTCGGGGTTGACGCCCGGCGCGTAGTCGGAGAGCGCCGCTTGCAGCTTCGAGGCCGGCACGTCGGGCATGACGTAGAGACCGAGGTCGGGGGCCGTGGGGAGGTACTCGCGGACGAGGTCGTCGATGCGCATGGAGCCAGGCGGGAGGCGGACTCCTACGTCCCCGAGCCCACCACGTTCTTCGTCCTCGAGGGCGCCGGTTTCGATCGAGTGCCAGATCTAGCCTCCGCCCTCGAGGGCGACACCTCGAGGGTAGGACAAACGCCCCACGGTAATCTCTACGTCCTCGAGGCCGACCCTACGGCAGCGAGACGAGGGCGTCGACCGGGAACGCCGCGGTCGTGGCGTCGATCAGGCCGGCGGGCAGGATGCCGAGCGCGAGCAGCGCGACGACGCAGAAGCCCACCACTGCCGCCGTCGCCGTCCCGACCGGGAACGCCTGCTGCGCGTTCGCAGGCGCCTCATCCGGCGACCGCATCCAGATCACGACCAGCACGCGGATGTAGTACACGCCCGACACGACCGACGCCAACACACCGACCACTGCGAGCCAGACCAGCCCGGCATCGACGGCAGCGGCGAACACCAGGTACTTGCCGATGAATCCAGCGAGTGGCGGGAAGCCGGTCAGCGCGAACATGAACACGCCCATCGCGACACCGAGGAACGGCTTGCGATACCCGACGCCCGACAGGCTGTCGAGTTCCTGGTCCGCGCCCTGCTCGCCGTCCCACTCGAGGGCGCCGATCACGCCGAACGCGCCGACGTTCATCAACGTGTAGGCCACCAAGTAGAACAGCGCTGCGCCGTAGCCCGCGGCGCCAGCGGCGAGGCCGGCCAAAATGTACCCGGCGTGGGCCACCGACGAGTACGCCAGCATCCGCTTGAGGTTGGTCTGCACGAGCGCTAGCACATTTCCCGCCACCATCGTGATCGCAGCCACGGCGGCGAGCGTGAGTTGAACCGTCCCATCGACGAGGTCCGGCGGAAGCGCCCGAGCCAGCACGACCGCGAGAGCGGCGAACGTCGCCGTCTTCGAGGCCGTCGACATGAACGCCGTCAAGGCCGTCGGAGCGCCTTGGTAGACGTCGGGCGTCCACATGTGGAACGGGACCGCGCTCACCTTAAAGAAGAAGCCTACCAGGAGCAACCCGACGCCCGCCAGGAACAGGCCGTCGCGGCCGGTCACCTCGAGGCCAGCGGCCAAGCCCGCGAGCTCCATCGTGCCCGTCGCGCCGTAGAGCAGGGCCAGACCGTAGAGGAAGAAGCCGGTCGAGAAGGCGCCGAGCAAGAAGTACTTCAGCGCACTCTCGTTCGCCGTCGACTCCTCGCGGACCAGCCCTGTCAGCACGTAGAGGCACACCGACATCGTCTCCAGCCCGACGAACAAGGTCACCAGGCTGCCCGCACTCGCCAGCGTCATCATCCCGGCCGTCGCGAACAAGATCAGGGCGTGGACCTCGCCGTAGTTGCGACCCAGTCGAGACAGGTAGGGAACGGTCAGGATCAGGCTCGTGATCGCACCGAGCAGCACGACGATGTTCGCGATCGCCGAGGCGCCACCGACGTAGACCTCGCCGTAAAAGGCGGTCGTGGGCTGGTCGATCAGGAAGAACTGCCACACGGCCGCGCCGAGCATCCCGAGCCCTGCGATCCAGGGGATCGACGCGTCGTCGTTGCGGAACGCGTCGAGGAGCACCACAAGCACGCCGATCGCGGCCACCATCAGGATGGGGCCGGTGCCGAGGAGGTCGATGCCGAGAGAGTCGTACATGGAGGAGCGGGAGGTCCCGCTGAGTCAAACGCGGCTACGCCGCAGGAACGAGCGCGTCGACGCGCCGGGCGAACTCGAGGTCGGTCTCGGTCACGCGGTTGCCCGCGTCGTGCGTCGAGAGCGACAGCGAGACCTGATCGTACACGTTGGCGATCTCGGGGTGGTGGTCCATGTCCTCGGCCTCGAAGGCGACGCGCGTCAGGAAGGCCCACGCCGTGCGGAAGTCGCCCAGGGCGAAGTCGCGGACGATCCGGTTGCCCTCGTCGTCGGCCTCGAGGGACCACCCGTCGAGGGCGGCGAGCGCGTCCTCGAGGGCGGAGTCGGAAAGCGGTTCGCGAGCGGGCACTTAGAACGGGCGGATCATGACGAGGGTCGGCGCTTGGCGGACGGCCTCGACAACGGTCTGAGCCGACTCGACACCCTCCGGATGCGGGACCACGTAGCCGGAGAAGAAGACGAACCAGACCACGATGTAGATCGGCACCAGGATGGGCAGCGAGTACTTCACCACGTACCCCACGAACGACGGCGTGTCGACGCCGCTCGACTCGGCGATGGCCTTGACCATGAAGTTGGGACCGTTCCCGATGTAGGTCAGGGCTCCCCAGAACACGGCGGCCACCGAGATGGCCTGCAGGTAGAAGGCCTCGTAACCGTCTTCGGAGAACGCCGCGACCATCGACGGGTCGTTGACGTCCATCCCGAACTTACCCATGGCGGCAGACAGGAAGCTCACGTAGGTCGGCGCATTGTCGAGGACACCAGACAACACGCCCGTCCCGAAGTAGAACGACGAGACGCCGAGCGCGTCTGCGTTCCCGGCCGCAAACGAGCCGATCAGCGTCAGCGCCGGCTGCATTGTCAAGAAGATGCCGATGAACAGGAAGCCGACCTCCTTGATCGGCTCGAAGTTGAAGTCGTTGCCCTCCAAGATGGCCTTGTTCGCCGTCCGGTACGACAGGAACGCGACGGCGCCCATGATCACCTCCCGGATCCCGAACGGGACGCCAAAGTGGTGAAGGTCGATGACGGTCCCCTCAATAGCGGGCATCACCTTGGGGTCGATGAACACCGCCGCGATCACGACCGCGAGCCACGCGAACCCCGCCTTGCCCTCGATCTCGAGTTGCTTCGGGTTCGGACCGGTCCGGTCGAGGTCGACCTCGAGCTCGCCCGGCGTGTGGACGCCCGCGACGTCCTCGACACCCGGCGCCTCCGGCACGACCGGGGAGCCCGGGATCTCGCCGGGCGCCACGTCGAGGCCGGCGCCTTCGGCCCCCGCGCGAACACTGACTTCCTTGTTCCGACTGTCGATCACGTAGAAGACGACCGACAACAACAGCACGGTCGGGAGCCAGATGTACCACACGTGGACGAAGGTCCAGAAGAACGGGACGCCGCGCAGGAAGCCCAAGAACAACGGCGGGTCTCCGATCGGTGTTAGCGCACCACCGACGTTCGAGACGATAAAGATGAAGAAGATGATGTGGTACGCCTTCAACCGCCCCGCATTCAGCCGCATGAACGGCCGGATCAGCAGCATCGAGGCGCCCGTCGTCCCGATAAAGTTGCTCAACACCGCACCGACCAAGAGCAGGATCGTGTTCGCTCGCGGCGTGCCCGCGAAGTCCGTCTTGATCAGGATGCAGCCGCTCGCGACGTAGAGCGAGCCAAGGAGGGCGATAAAGGCGAAGTACTCCTCGGCCGCGTGGAAGATGGCGGTCCCGTCGTGCAGGACAGCGAGATAGTAGGCGGCCACCAACAGGCCGAGCGAGACGGCCACCTTCGGGTAGTGGTGGTGCCAGAAGTGCGGGTAGAACAGCGGCCCCGTCGCGATCATCCCGAGCAGGAGCGCGAACGGGATCACCAGCCACAGCGGCGGCATCGCGCCGTGGCCTCCTCCGTCGGCGCCGTGCCCTTCGCCATCACCGTGCGCCTCGTCGGCGATCTCGCCCGCGGCCTCGATAGCCGCTGCGTCGTCCGCGATCTCGAGATCCTCGAGGGTCGGCGGCATCTCCTGAACGAGGAGGGACTCATCGACCTCTTGAGAAGCCTCCGACACCGGGGTCGGGACATCGACGGCGTCTTGCGCGCCGACCGGGACGGCCAGGAGCAAGAGCGCGAGGATCGAGGCGAACCGAGTCATGTGGGATTGGGTGATTAGTGGTCGTCGGAATGTCCTGTCGCGGCCTCGCTACCGAGTGGCGCGCCCGGCAGTGGCACCGGCCCCGACCTCGAGGTCGGGGCCGCTACGATGTCGTCGGGCCAAGCCATCGGCACCACGACGACGTCCCCGAGACCGGCGGCCTCGACGGCTTCCGCCTTCGCGACCGAGGTCTCCAAGAGCGACCGGACCGTCCGCTCGCTCTTCTCTAGGAACGGAGCGGGCCAGAAGCCCATGAGCAGCATCAGGGCCGCGAGCGGGACCAGGATGCCGATCTCGCGGCCGTTCAGGTCCGTCATGGTCTTGTTCTCTTCGTGCGTGATCGGCCCGAAGAACGTCCGGTACACCATCCACAACAGGTAGACCGCCGCAAAGATGACGCCCGTCGTGGCGACGGCCACGAGGATCGGGTTGCCGACCGTCGGCGAGTTCCACGACCCGACCAGGATCATGAACTCGCCCACGAAGCCGTTGAGGCCGGGCAGACCGGCCGAGGCGAACACGCTGAACAGCATGAAGAAAGTCAGGACCGGGACGGTCTTCGCGATCCCGCCGTAGTCGGCCATCGCGCGCGTGTGGCGCCGCTCATACAGCATTCCGATGATCAGGAACAGCGCACCGGTCGAGATGCCGTGGTTCACCATCTGAATGAGTGAGCCCTGAACCGCGACGATGTCGAAGGCGAACAGACCTAAGACCACGAAGCCGAGATGGGACACCGACGAGTACGCGACCAGCTTCTTGATGTCGGTCTGCGCGAACGCCACGAGGGCTCCGTATACGATTCCGATCACGGCCAGGATCGCGATCGGAATCGCCAGACTCGAGGACGCGTTCGGGAAGAACGGGATGACGAATCGCAGCAGGCCGTACGTCCCCATCTTCAGCAGCACGCCAGCCAGGACGACCGAGCCACCCGTCGGCGCTTGGGTGTGGGCGTCGGGCAGCCAGGTGTGGAGTGGGAACAGCGGGACCTTGATCGCGAACGCCAGGCCGAACAGCAGGAACAGCCAGGTCTGCGCGCCGAGCGGCACGCCGTACGACGCCAGCTTGTACCAGTCGGTCGTGAACACGCCGTTGTTGACCGCGTCGCCGGCCTCGAAGCCGAGCCACAGTACGCCGACCAGCATCAGCAGCGACCCGACCAAGGTGTAGACCACGAACTTGACCGCCGCGTAGACCCGGTCCTCCCCACCCCAAATGCCGATGATGAACACCATCGGAATCAGCGTCAGCTCAAAGAAGATGTAAAACAGGAAGACGTCGAACGCCGCGAACACACCGAGCACGCCCGTCTCGAGCAGCAGGATCAGCGCGTAGTACCCCTTGTGCGCCTTGCCGATGTATGTCCACGACGACAGGACGATGATCGGCCCGAGCAACGTCGTCAGCAGCAGGAGCAGCAGGTTCAGCCCGTCAACACCGACGAAGTAAGTGATGTCGACCATCCCGAACCAGTCCAACCGCGTCGCCATTTGGGGCGCGAGCGCGGTCGAGACCGTCGGGTCGAACCCGAGCCACAGGCCCAGCGACAGGACGAACGTAACCGTCGTGACGGCCAGCGCACCCCACCGGATCGCGTTCACGCTCGGGGCGAGCAGCAGCGCGAGCGCGCCCAGCGCGGGCAGGAAGATGACGAGCGAGAGGAGCCCGGGAATGTCAGCCATGTAAGCGGGTGAGTCGTCGTCCTCGAGGACGCGAGCGGGCTAGATAAACAGGATGGCTGCGACGACCGCGACGACGCCGACGACGATGGCGAGCGCGTACGTCTGGACGACGCCGGTCTGGATGCCGCGCAGCTTCGAGGCCGCGTTGCGGATGCCGTGGGCGAAGCCCATCACGCCACCGTCCACGACGTTCTTGTCGAACGGCGCCAGGCCTCGGCGCGAGCCCTCGACGACGGGCTTGACGACGGTCGCGTCGTAGGCCTCGTCCCAGAACCACTTGCGGCTGGCGACTCGGTAGAGCCCGCCGAGCGTGCGACGCACGCTCCGGTCCGCGTCGGGACCTCGTTGGCCATACCGAAGGAGGAACCACGCGATGGCGATGCCGGCGATCGCGATTGCACTACCGACGCCCAGGAGCGCCCACTCGATGCCGTGCCCAGGCTTCAAGTCGTAGGCCAGTTCCGCGACCGGACCTCCGTACTCGAGGCCGAGCCAGTGGTGGATCCAGCTCTCGGGGAGGCCGAAGAACTCCGTAACGGCCGGCGGCAGTCCGAGGAACCCAGCGACCACGCTGAGACCCGCGAGAATCCACAGCGGAGTCGTCATCGTCCACGGGCTCTCGTGCGGGTGCGTGTCGATCGAATCCGGCCACCGCGGCTCGCCCTCGAAGGTGAGCAGGTACGCCCGCGTCATGTAGATCGCGGTCAGGAGGGCCGTGATCAGACCGACGATCCAGACGCCGTAGCCCAAGAGAAAGTGACCGTCGTAACCGAACTTAAAGGCGAAGAATAGGATCTCGTCCTTGGAGAAGAAGCCCGAGAGACCTGGCAGACCCGCAATCGCCAACGTCGCGATCAAGAACGTCCACCGCGTGGACGGCATGTACTTCTTCAGCCCGCCCATCGTGCGCATGTCCTGAGCGTCGAACGGACCGTCGTAGGGCAGGACCGCGTGACGCTGGGTCGGCTGGGTCGCTTCCGAGTCGAGCGGCGTGTCCATGCCGTCCGGCGTGGGATGGCCCGGGATCAATCCCTTGTGCTCGAGCTCGTGCTCGACGTGGTGCATCGAGTGGATGACGCTGCCGGAGCCGAGGAAGAGGCACGCCTTAAAGAAAGCGTGGGTCATCACGTGGAAGATGGCCACGAAGTACGCGCCTACTCCGGCGGCCAAGAACATGTAGCCCAGCTGACTGACCGTCGAGTACGCCAGAACCTTCTTGATGTCGTTCTGGGTGATCGCGACCGTCGCCGCCATGATCGCCGTCAGCGCACCGACGACTGCGATGATGCCCATGACGCCGGGTGCGAGCAGCACCATCGAGGACAAGCGGGCTAGGAGGTAGAGCCCGGACGTCACCATGGTCGCCGCGTGGATCAGCGCAGAGACCGGCGTCGGGCCGGCCATGGCGTCGGGGAGCCAGACGAAGAGCGGGATCTGGGCGCTCTTGCCCGTCGCGCCAATGAAGAGCAGAAGGCAGACCCAGAACCCGGTCGAGCCCTCGAACAGCGCCAACGTCTCGGCCGCCAAGAGCGTCGTAAAGTCCAAGCCGAACGGGCCGGCCTGGGCCGCGGTCACAGTTTGGAAGATGATGAACATCGCCAGCAAGAAGGCGAAGTCACCGATGCGGTTGACGATGAACGCCTTGTTCGCCGCCGCCGAGTTCTTGAGGTTCGTGTACCAGAACCCGATCAACAGGTAGCTGCACAGCCCAACGCCCTCCCAGCCCAGGAACAGGACCAACAGGTTCTCGGCGAGAACCAGGTTGAGCATCGCGAAGATGAACAGGTTCAGATACGCGAAAAAGCGCCAGTACCCGCCGTCGCCATGCATGTAGCCGGCCGAGTACAGATGGATCAGCGTCCCCACGCCCGTGATGATCATCGTCATCAACAACGAGAGCTGGTCGATCCGGTAGGCGAAGTCGACCTGGAGATCGCCCGCGGCGAGCCAGGTGAAGTAGCGGACCACTTCGGGGTTCTCGAACCCGAAGAACAGCATGCACGTGACGACGAACGGCACCAAAACCGCTGCCGTGCCCAAGACTCCAATAAGCGTCTCCTGCTTGCGCCAGCCAGGCGAGAACAGACCCATCATCCCATTAAAGGCCGCCATCAAAAGCGGCGGGAGCAGGATGAGCCGGACGAGGAGTTCCATTTCTTGGGTGTCTGGGGTTGGGTGTTGGGGAGATCGGGTCGAGGACGGCCCCGACCCCTTAGTCCCCCTATCCCCTGAACAGTCGGAGTTCGTCGATGTTGACGGTGAGCTTGTTGCGGAACATCGCGATCACGATGGCCAGCCCGACGGCCGCTTCCGCCGCGGCGACGCTCATCACGAAGAAGACCAGGATGGTCCCGTCCACGTCCCCGAACGACTGGCTGAACGCGACGAGCGACACGTTGACCGCGTTGAGCATCAGCTCGACCGACAGGAAGACCACGATCACGTTCCGCCGCAGCAGCACGCCAAGCACTCCGATCGTGAACAGGACGGCGCTGAGCGAGAGGTACCAGGAAAGATCCATGTGGGAGAGCGGGGGCGCGGGTTCGTCCTCGAGGACGACTACACGAATCGTTTCTTTGCGAGGAGGACGGAGCCGATGGTCGCGGCCAGGAGAAGAGCGCCGATGATCTCGAGCGAGAACGCGTGCTTGGTCAAGAGCGCTACGCCGAGACGCTCGACCGACGTCGGGTCAACGGGCACCACGGCCACTTCACCCGGCTCGACCGCCACGGCGTCCCCGGCCGGCCCCTCGACGACGGCAGGACCCGCCGGGTCGACCACGACGACCGGTACGTCGGTCGGGTCGGGGACCAAGTCCGCGCTGCTCGCGACGGCGGTCAGCAACAAGGCCAGCACGGCGACGCCGCCTACGAAGGCTCCCGCCCGGAGCCAGCTGAACTGCGAGAGACGCGGCATCTCCTCCAGATTGAGGAGCATGATTACGAACAGGAACAGGACCATGATGGCCCCGGCGTAGACCAGGATCTGCACGACCCCAATGAACGCGGCGTTCAGCGTCAGGTAGATGCACGCGATCGCGAGCATCGTTTGGACCATCCACAGCGCGCTGTTGACCGGGCTCCGGGAGATCAGCATCCCGAGCGAGCCGGCGACGGCGAACACGGCGAACACGAAGAAGAGAAACGGCTCCAGCATAAGCGGGTGACGGGCCGGGCCGGGGCGGCGGCGGGATGGGCTCCGAAGATACCGGCGGGCCGGAGGCAGGGCCAACCGTGTTGCCCGCTGCGTGGGATCAATCCGTGAAGAGCCAGGGGCGACGCACCCTCGAGGCCTCTCTTACGTGGGGTGGAGCCCTCGACCTCGAGGACGACGCGCGACCTCGGGAGCGAGGTCTGATATCTTGGAACCGATGGACGAGTCGCCCCCTCCCCTGCCGCCCCAGCGACGCGTTCGCAAGCGCGACCTGCTGCTGCCGGTCGGGATCAGCGCGACGGCCATCGGGATCGTGCTGTGGACGACGTACGAGCCCGGCGCGTTCGCCGCGGTCCGCTCGACGTTCAATCCTGGGATCTTTGCGATTGCGATCGCCGCACTCGGGATCCAGATCGGTGCCGGTGGCATGCGGTTGAGACACGTCTCGAAGGGCGCCCTCGACAGAAGGGGCGGCGTTCGGTCGCAGCTCACGTGGGACTTCATGAGCGCCGTGACGCCGTCGGCGATGGGTGGGGCGCCGTTCGCAGCCTTCTTTATCTCGCGGGAGAACAACGTCCCGTACGGTCAGGTGACGGCGTTGATGCTGTTCACGATGCTACTGGATCAACTGTGGTTCGCGACGCTGATCGTGACGCTGTACCTCTCGGCGATCTGGGTCCCCGTTTTCCCGACCGGCTTGGGCGCGGCGGGCATCGGTACGATCGCGGCCTACCTCGGGGGCATGCTGGTCTACATCGGCTTCTTCGCCTACGCCACGCTGTTCCGACCAGAGTTGATCGAGGGCCTCGCAAACCGGATCGTTCGCTTCAAATGGCTCCGTCGGTTCGAGGGGACGGTACGGAGGGAATCAGGAAAGCTCCGACAGCAAGCAGCCATTCTCCGAGGCCAACCTCTCAGGTTTTACCTCAAGGCGGCAGCCCTAACGCTGTTGTACTGGACAGGCCGGTACGGGATCGTGTTCTTCGTCGCCCTGAGCTTCTGGCGCGACTTCCGACACATCCTGTTCGTCTTGCGCACCGCCGGTTTATGGCTCGCGGGCTTAGCCATGCCGACGCCGGGTGGATCGGGAGGCATCGAGGCTCTCTACGTGCTCTACCTCGCGCCGTTGCTTCCTGAGGGCTACGGCGGCCCCTCCTTGCTAGCGTGGCGGGCGATCGCGTACTACGGCGTCTTGGCCATCGGCGCCTTCGTGGCAGGTGGCGCCGTCAAGGCGCTGCTTGCCGGCGAACAACCGCCCGGCGACCTGACCTCGAGCGCCGAGACCTCCGACCTCGATGCGTCCGACCTCGAGGACGCGACCGGCGACGACACGCCAACTGTCAATGAGTGAGCCCCGCCCCATCGACGACCGACGCGATGAGGCCGACCGGTTCGACCTGCGCCGAATCCACCCGTTGCTCCGGTTCGGGTCGGCCAGCGATCGCTACGCCGCCTGGATCGACCAGATCTATCCGCGCGACGTGTGGGCGGGCGAGGTCAAGACCCGGAAAAAGAACGTCGGCGGGGAGTCGTACGAGGAGCGATTGCTGCCGGTCTCGTCCATCGAGGACTACTTCCTCCACTTCGGCGTCCTCGAGGTCGACTCCACGTACTACCGGCCCCTCACGGATGAGAACGGGACGCCGTCGCCGGTTTTGTTCACGCTGGAGCGGTACTCGGATGCGACGGAGCCCTCGGCGCGGTTTCTGTTAAAGGCGCCCCAGCAGGTCGTCGCCCGGCGGCTGCGGCGGAAGGTCGATGGTCGGTGGACCTACATCGACAACCCGGACTACCTCGATGCGGGCCTGTTCACCAAACAGTTTCTCGAGCCCGCGCAGGGGAAGCTCGGCGCCAAGCTGGCCGGGATCATCCTGGAGCAACCGTACGAGCGGGCCTCGGACAGCCCTCCGGCCGACGAGTTCGTCGCGGAGTGGGACCGGTTCGTCTCCGAGATCCCGAACGACGCCGCGTACCACCTCGAGGTCCGGTCGTCGCACCAGCTGACGCCGCCCTACCTCGAATGGCTGGCTAACCGCGAGATCGGGTTCTGTTTTAGCCACTGGCAATGGCTTCCGCCGATCATCGACCAGTGGCGGCTGGTGGCCGAGCACTTTTCATCCTCGAGCGCGAGCGCGATCGTGCGGCTGATCCAGCCCCGCGACATGGACTTCAACACGTCGTGGCGCTTGGCGTATCCGTTCGAGGGTCCGGCTCAGGGCCTGAGCGACACGCGCGACGCGCAGCGCATGATCGACGAGACGACGGCGCTCATGTTCAAGGCCGTCGAGGCCGGCGTCACGCTCGACGTGATCGGCAACAACCGGGCGTGGGGCAACACGCCCGACCTGTGCCGGGCCCTTGCCCACCGTTTTCTTGATTTTGCCGAGCGTCGAGGCGAGTAGGGTCGCGCCGATCTGTCCGACCTCGAGGTGGTATCGACTTCGAGGTCGGACAGGCTAACACGAACCGCTACGCGGCGGCGGGCGGAAACAGCGAGTAGATCGTCGCAGACGGACGGTCCGGCGCCGGCGCAGTCGGCTCCGACACCTCGGCGACGGTCTCCGTGGCCTGGTCGGCGGCCTCGAGGGCGCGGCGACGAGACGACGAGAGCTGGGC
>NZ_JBARYR010000013.1:0-1570 GCF_049648075.1 Rubrivirga sp.
CGTCGAGCCCCAGCAGCTCGGCGAGCGCCGCGTCACCATCGTCGACGACTCGCAGCCGTTGGTCTTGGTCGGGTTCCAGCGCCCGGCCCAGACCGACGACGCGGACCCCGTCTTTACCGTCTTGGCCGACGTCTTGGGCCGGGGCCGCACGAGCCGGCTCTACCGCGCGCTCGTCGAGACCGAGATGGCCGTCGCCGGCCAGGCCATTCCCGCGCCGTTCGGCGGCAAGTACCCGACCCAATTCCTAACCCTGGGCGTCCCGACGCCGAACACCGACCCGGCCGACGTCGAGGCCGAGCTCCTGCGCGTCCTCGAGGACGTGGCCGAGAACGGGATCACGGACGAGGAGCTCCGCCGGGCCAAGAACCGCGCCCGCGCGGACTTCGTGGGCGGCCTCGAGTCGAACACGGGCCTCGCCGTTCGGCTCGGCGTCGCCGAGACGCTGACCGGCGACTGGCGCGCGCTCTTCCGCGACCTCGACGCGATCTCGGCCGTGACCGCCGCCGACGTCCAGCGCGTCGCCCAAGAGACGTTCACGGTCAACAACCGGACCGTCGCCGTCAGCCGCCGCCCCACCGAAGGCTAAGAGGGATGAGGTAAGAGGGCTCCCTCTCTTGCCCCTTTCCACGCCCCCCTTGCCCTGACCCTCCAGATTTGGCCTCCCCTTTGATGACGTTCTCTTTCCGCTGGGCTCCGCTCGCCCTCGCACTCGGCGTCGCCGGCTGCTCCTCGACCACGACCATGACCGACCGTCCGACGATGGACGACGTCATGGACTCCCCCGACGCACCACGCCTCGCCGACTACGACGTCCGCGACTTCGAGTACCCGGCCGTCCGCGACGTCGTGCTGCCCGAGATCGAGCGCGTCGAGCTCGACAACGGCCTAACCGTCTTTCTGGTCGAGGACCGCTCGCTCCCGCTCATCGAGGCCACCGCGCGCGTCGCCGTCGGCTCCGTCCTGGACCCGGCCGACGAGGTCGGACTGGCGTCCATCGTCGCGTCCTCGATGCGGACCGGCGGCGCCGGTGACCGGACGCCCGACGAGGTCAACCTGGCCCTGGAGAATGTCGGCGCGACCGTCGAGGTGTTTGCCGGTGACGACCAGACGACGGCCGTGGCCTCCGGGCTCTCCGACGTGTTCGTCTCCGACGTCCTGCCCATCTTCGCCGACGTCCTGATGGACCCCGGGTTCGACCCGGAGCAAGTCGACTTGGTCAAGACCCAGCAGCGGACGGCCATCGCGAGCCGGAACGACGACCCGCAAGGGATCGCGACGAGGGAGATGTTCCAGCTGCTCTACGGCGAGGACAGCCCCTACGCCCGCGACGTCGAGTACGCGACCTTGGACGCCATCGACCTCGACGACGTCCGCGCGTTCCACGGCCGCTACGTCAACCCCAACGCGACGACCATCGCCGTCTCGGGCGACTTCGACGCCGACGAGATGGCGGCCGCGCTCCGCGCCGCGTTCGGGTCGTGGGAGCGCGGCGCCGCGGCGCCCCAGAAGCCCGAGCCGACGTTCCAGGCCGGGCCCGGGCTCTACTTCGTGCCCAAGGACGACGTCAACC
>NZ_JBARYR010000014.1:0-4110 GCF_049648075.1 Rubrivirga sp.
AGGCGGCGCTGGCGGAAGAACGACCGCAGCAAGTCAGCCGAGACGTCGGCCTCGACGCCGGAGACGACCTCGAGCTGGTGGTTGAGGCGGCGGTCTCGGGGGATGTCGTACAGCGTCGAGGACGCGCCGGCCTTTTCATCGAGGGCGCCGAACACCAAGCGGTCGAGCCGTGCCCACACCAGCGCTCCGGCGCACATCGGGCAGGGCTCGAGCGTGACGTAGAGCGTGCAGCCGTCCAGCACCTTCGTGCCCAGCGTCTGGCACGCGGCCGAGACCGCGATCATCTCGGCGTGCGCCGTCGGATCGGAGAGCCGCTCGACCTGGTTGTGCCCGCGTCCGACGATCTGCCCGCCCTTGACGATGACGGCGCCGACGGGCACCTCGCCAGCCTCGTAGGCGCGCTCGGCCTCGAGGACGGCGAGCCGCATCCAGCGGCGGTCGGGGTCGAGGAGGGAGGAGAGGGACACCGGGATTGACGATGGGTGATCGGGCGATTGACGATTGGGGAGACCAGGGCGCCCTCGAGGTCGTTCCTCAACCTCGAGGTCTGTTCGACTGCTTCCCGAGGTCGCTCGTCGGCCTCGAGGGTGACACCTGATGCAGCGTCCCAATCTCGCGAACCCTGAACCGAGAACCCTGAACCCAAGATCCTGACCCGGAGCGCAGTCGACCGCGCCGACCTCGAGGGCGACAACTCAGCCACGCACCAGCGGCATCGTCATGCAGCGCGGGCCGCCGCGGCCTCGGGACAGCTCGTTGCCGGACAGCCGGACGGCGATCCGGTCCGTCGAGGCCGCCGCCGTGTCGCCGTAGAAGTCCAAGAAGCTCTCCGCATCGACGACGTGGAAGCCGTGGTCGCGGAGCGCGTCGTAGGTCACGTGGTTGCGCGCGTAGCCGACGACCAGTCCGGGCCGGATGGCGAACAGGTTCGCGCCATCGGTCCACTGCTCGCGGCGCTGCCGGACCGGGTCCGATCCTCCGCACGGGACGAACGTGAACTGACGTCCGGTCACGTCTTCCATGGCGTCCTTGAGCGTGGGGAACGGCCGGAAGCGCAGGTCCTGCTCGTCGATGGCCTCGATCAGGAAGACGTGGTCGCGCGCGTCCTCGATGATCGGCGGGAAGACGACGCAGGTGTCGTCGTCAGCGAAGGTGAACACCGTGTCGAGGTGCATGCAGTAGCGCTCCTCGGGCAGGTTGACCATGATCACGTGCTCGACGGACGTGCGGTCCAGGAGCGCGCGCGCCACGGCCAGGACGCCGCCCAGGCTGGTCCGCTCGCTCTGCCCGATCAGCACCAGCGACTCGTTGACGACCAGCAGGTCCCCGCCCTCGAATGAGACGTCCGGCGGAAGCTCGATCACGCGGTCCCGCGCGCCGGCAAACTGCGGGTGGTAGTCGTAGATCGTCTGCACGATCACGCTCTCGGGCGCCCGCGCCAGGGTCGCCGCGTGGCTGAGCAAGACGTGGTCTCCGACGACGGCCGACAGGTCGCGCGTGAACAGCAGGTTCGGGTGGGGCCACGCCGTGACCGAGAACGGCGCCTGACCCGTGACCGCGAACCGCAGCAGGTCGTCGGCCTCGAGGGACTTGAGCTCCGACTCGTAGGCCTCGAAGTTGCGGCTCGGCACCCGCTCGATGAGCCGGTCGACGTAGGACTCGCGAGCGCCGTCCTCGAGGAAGGCCTGGCGTAAGAGCGTCGTGAGCTGCACGACGGCGTCGTCGGATCCGACGGCCGCCTGGAAGAGGCGGATTAGGGTCGCGTGCTCGTCTCGGGCCTCCTCGACGAACAGAATGTCGTCGAACAGCAGGTCCTCGGCGCTCTGGGGCGTCACCAGCGTCATCTCCTCGCCCGGCGTGTGGACCACGACCTGGCGCAGCGGCGCCGTCTCGGACGGGATGTGGAACGGGGCGAGAGCGGCGTCGACGGACATAGAAGCGGCGGAAGGGCTTCCAAAGCTACGGGTGCCGAGATCGGCCTCGATGCCGCCGCGCTTCCACCCTCGAGGTCGATGCGGTCCACAGACACGTCGGTGCTGGGTCGCGCTTACGGGGTAGAGATGGAAGCCGCCACCGATCCCGCGACGGGAGATCAGACGTCCTCGAGGGCGATGTCGCTCCGCCTCGAGGACGGAACGGGTTCAGCGCCGCGACTTTTCCTTGACCAACTCCACGAACCGGAGCAACGCCGCCACGATCACCAGCACGATCACCACCAGCACGGCGAGCTTGAGGAGCCAGCCGGCCAGCTTGAGTACGATCGCGAGCACGCTGAACGCCGCCATCAGCACGATGGCGACCAGCAAAATCTGGAGCAGGCGCTGGATCAACATGGGACTAGAGCTGGAGGGCCTCGATGGACGCGAGCGGCGTGCCGTCCGACGTGCGGCCGCCCGAGATCACGATTCGGTTGGCGCCCAAAATAGTTGCAGTGTGGTCGGCCCTCGGTACGAGAAGCTGGACCGACGGCGGAAACACGAACGAGCGGTCGATCCCGAGGGCGTAGACCTCGATGCTCGAGAGGACCTCGCCGTCGGGCGTCCGTCCCCCCAGGATCGCGGTCAAGCCGCTCCCGATGCGGACGGCCGCGGCGTCGCTCCGCTCCGTCTGGAGTGGCACGGCCGGAAGCGCGGTGAAGCTGTAGGGGAACTGCGGCGGGTCCGAGGGCACCCACTGGAACGCGAACGACGGGTCTTGCCCGACGCCCAAGATGACCGAGGCCAGGGTCCCGCTCGGAACGTCGAGGTGCCCCACGAGGGGTGGGAAGGCGCCGGCGCCACCGGGCGGGGAGACGCGGACGAGGCGGAGGTCGTCGTCCTCGAGGTCGAACCGGAACACGTCGACGGTGCCCGAGACCGTGACGCCGGACGGTGTCGGGACCTGGCCTCCGTACGCGTAGACGTACGACTGGCCCTGGCGCTGGAGCACACGCACGGTGTGGCCCGTCCGCGCGAATCCGCCCTCGACGACGACGCGCTGGAGCCGCCCGCCGCCGTCGATAAACTCCGCCGCGTTGACGAACGATGCGGGTCCGCTCGGCGTCGCCGACGTCGTGCCGCCGAGCAGGAGGGTGCCGCTCTCGATCTGCGACGCCGTGTGTCCTGTCCGGGCGAGCAGCAGGTCGATCTCTTGAGAGCCGGACCCGGCCGTGTTCAGCAACGTGCCCGTCGACAGGGCTCGCCCGCCACCGTCGGAGCCGCCGGAGATCAGGGGGCGGCCGTCGAGGTCTTGAGAGATCGCGGCGTCGACGCGGAGCGCGTTCGTGGATCCGAGCGGGACCTGCCTCGCGTCGAGGTAGAGCGCGTAGAGCGTGTCGATCTCCATCTCGCCGTCGTCGTCCGTGATGTCGAGGATGAACGTGTTGAGCCCGTCCTCGAGGACGGTGTCGAACACGAACGCGCCTCCGACCGAGTCGAACGGGACCTCGTTCTGCCCGATGCGGACGGCCGCGACGCCGCTCTGTCGGGAGGGCCTGAGCTCGAGGCGCAGGTCCGGGCTCAGGCGAACGACGTCCAGGTCCGGCGACGCCGACAAGGTGCCGACCTCGAGGTCGTCGAGCTCGGCGCGGTCGCAGCCGGCCAAGACCAGGAGCGTGAGGAAGAGGAGACGTCTCACAGAAAGACGGGCGTGGGGTAGTCGACGCGGTCGAGGACGAGTCCGCGTGCCGGGGCCGCAGGGCCGGCCGCTCGGCGGTCGTGGGCCGCGAGAACGTCGGGCAAGCTGTCAGGCGTGCGCCGTCCGCGCCCGACCTCCAAGAGCGTACCGACGAACGCGCGGACCATGCCATGCAGAAACCGGTCCGCCTCGACCTCGAAGGCGAGGTCTCCAGGACGGTCTTCTGGAATCCAGCGCGCTCGCTCGACGGTGCACACCCGGTTCGTCGTCTCGGACTTGGTCCGGCAAAACGACGAGAACTCGTGCCGCCCGATGAGGTGACGCGCGGCCTCGTTCATGGCCTCGAGGTCGGGTGCCGAGCGGACGTGGACACGCGTGGCCCGGTCGAGGGCGCGGGGCGACGTGGACGCGCGGTAGACGTAGCGCCGACGCCGGGCGTCGTAGCGCGCGTGGAAGCCGTTGGGCGCGGCCTCGAGGGCGAGCACGGCCACGGAC
>NZ_JBARYR010000015.1:0-1979 GCF_049648075.1 Rubrivirga sp.
CGGCACCCGGACGTGGGCGTGGGGGACCGAGACGCCCGACAAGTCGCGGTGCGGCGCCGGGTCGGCGGTGAGGGGTGCGAGCGCGGCGTAGGTCGGTTCGACGAGGTGGCCGGTCTGGCGGGCCAGCCGGAGGCCCCAGCCGTCGCTGCCCGTCTTCGGCACCGAGAGCCCGCCCGTTGCGACGATCACCGACCTCGACGAGATCGTTTGGCCGGAGCGCAGCGTCGTCGTCCAACTTCCATTCTCGCCCTCGAGGTCGGACACGTCGGCCTCGAACCAGACGCTCCCGACCTCGAGGGCGGCGGTCACCAAGGCGTCGCGGACGTCGGTCGCTCGGTTCGAGACGGGGAACAGCTTGCCGGTCTCGGCCTCGAGGGCGAGCGGGATCCCCAAGTCGTCCTCGAAAAAGCGGCGCTGGTCGGCGAGGGGCCACGAGGCCAGGATGCGGCCCATCAGGCGCCGCGATGAGTCGGTCACGAACAGCCGCTCGTCGGCGACGGACGGGAGCACGTTGCACCGGCCGCCGCCGGACACGACGATCTTCTTGCCGCCCTTGCGGGTCTTCTCGAGGACGATGACGCGTGCGCCGGCTCGGCCCGCGAAGATGGCCGCCATCAGGCCGGCCGCGCCGCCTCCGATGACGACGACGTCGGTGGATGTGTGCGTCGAGGACATGTCGGCAAGATCCGCCCTCGAGGACGGCGGGCCGGCGAAAATGGCGCGCCCTCGAGAGCGGGGAGTGAGTCTTCAGCAAACGCCCTACACCCCGAGAGGGAGGCCCCGATTGTGTGGAGACCGCTCGTTCCCGATCATGCGTTACACATATTTACGACACTGACCATGACGATGCGTTTCGCCCCGTTCCGAGCCCGCCCGTTTCGCGCAACCATGGACGTGACGTACGACCTCGCACTGACCCACGACGGCCCCACCGCTGCCGCCCGGATGATCCGCCGGGACCTCGCTACGTCGCAGCTCCTGACGCTTGCCGCTGAGTTCGACGCCTCGGGAAGCCCGACGATGGCTCAGCACGCGCGCCGCGTCGCCCGCGAGATGGAGGCCGAGGCGTGATCAGCCTCGGGGTGATTGGCCGAGGGCCGTTGGCGAGTCCTCAGCGCTAGAGGTCCACTGCGAACACGACCAGCGTGGTCCGGTCGCCTGTCGCCATGGGGCGGCCGTCCCCGGCGGGAGCGTCGACGCCATAGTCGTTGTCGGCGAGGATCGCCAGGCGTCCGTCCTCGAGGACGGCCAGTCCTTCGGGCTTGTGCAGGTGTGCTGGCCATCCGGCCGGGACCAGGTCGAGGACGAGCGTCTTGCCCAGCACCGGCACGCCCGCCGCCTCGGCCTCGAGGACGCCGTCGGCGTCTTCGGGCGCGTCCTCCGGTCCGAGCGGCGTCGCGCTCGCGATCTCGAGGACGTAGACCTGGCCGGACCACGTCCTGTCGGTCACGGGCCCGTGTTCCAGGACCAGGAGACGATTTTGATGCCTCGCCAAGTCGCCGACCTTGCGGGCCGGGCCGTCCATCGGGTAGGCGAACGTCGAGGTCCGGCCGGTCCCAGGGTCGAGGCGGAGCAGGCGGACGAACGGGGTGAGCGGACTCGAGGTCGGCGTCGTGATCGGGCCTTGGAGCGAGGCCCAGACCGCGCCCTCCACGACGGCGACGCCCTCGAAGCCCAAGTTCGGCTGGCGGCCCTCGATGACAGGCGGCAAGGCCCGGTCGATCGCGTGGACCGAGTCCGGCGTCCAGCGCTCCAAGAGGTCTCCCGTCGCCGCGTCGAGCCGCCACAGCGACGGGCGGTACTCCTCGGACACCCAGACACTCGCGCCGTCGAACGCGATGCCCTCCGCGTCGATGCCCCACGGGTCCGGTTCGAGGACCTCGCCGTCCGGCCCGATGGCCGTCTCGACGGTGGCGTCTGTCGTCGCGGGGATCGGCCGGCCGGTCGCGGCTCCGCCCGGCGTGGCGATCCGCCTCCGC
>NZ_JBARYR010000016.1:0-4042 GCF_049648075.1 Rubrivirga sp.
CTCAAGCGCCAGATCGGTGCCGACGTTCGGGCGCTGTCGCCGGACGGTCGGACTCCGAAGGAACAACTCGATCTGTCCCTGGGAGCGGCCCTCGATCTGCAGACGGAGATCTCCCGAGTGTGGGAGAACGAGCTCCGCCCCGAGCTCGCCGACGCGGGCGTCGTCGTTCGCGAGTACGACGCCCTCGAGGACGACGAGCAGGCCGAGCTCGACCGGATCTTTCGGGAGACCATCTTTCCGATCCTGACGCCGCTCGCCGTCGACTCCGGCCACCCGTTCCCGTTCATCTCGAACCTGTCGCTATCGCTCGCCGTCACCCTGCGCCACCCCGGCCGCAAGACCGAGCACTTTGCGCGCCTCAAGGTCCCGACGGGCCGGGGCCGCTTCCTGCCGCTCTCGACTAATCCGAACCACGTCGTCGCCGTCGAGGACGTGATCCAGAACAACGCCGAGGAGCTGTTCCGCGGCATGGACGTCGAGGGCGTCTACGCCTTCCGCGTCACGCGCAACGCGAGCCTAGACCGCAACGAGGAGGAGGCCGACGACCTGCTGTCGATGATCTCCGAGGAGCTCCGGGAGCGTCGGTTCTCAGACGTCGTCCGCCTCGAGGTCGAGCACGACATGCCCGAGCGCGTCCGCGACCTGTTGGCGCGCGAGATGGGCATCGAAGACCCGCGCGACATTGTCGACGTCGACGGTCTCCTGGACCTGGCCGGCCTCGATGAGCTCGCCAATGTCGACCGGCCGGACCTGAAAGACCTGCCCTGGGAGTCCGTCATTCCGATCCGCCTGCGGCACATGGCCCTCGAGGACGACGACGACATGTTCTCGGTGATCCGCCGCGGCGACCTCCTGGTCCATCACCCGTACGAAAGCTTCGCGGCCTCGACGCAGCGTTTTATCGAGGAGGCGGCCAACGACCCGAATGTCCTGGCGATCAAGTTGACGTTGTACCGGACGAGCCACGATAGCCCCATCGTCCGGTCGCTGATCAAAGCCGCCGAGCGCGGCAAGCAGGTCGCAGCGCTGGTCGAGCTCAAAGCCCGGTTTGACGAGGAGAACAACATCGAGTGGGCGCAGCGCCTCGAGGAGGTCGGCGCGCACGTCGCGTACGGGTTGGTCGGGCTCAAGACCCACGCGAAGACGACCTTGGTCGTGCGCGAGGAGGCTGATGGGCTTAGGACGTATTGCCACCTTGGGACGGGCAACTACAACCCCTCGACAGCCCGCTTCTACACCGACTTCGGCTTGTTCACCTGCCGCGAGGACGTTGGAGAGGACCTTGTCGGTCTGTTCCATTTTCTGACCGGCTACGCGCCGGAGCAGGACTACCAGACCCTCGTCGTCGCGCCCCGGGACCTGCGTCCCAAGTTCGTCTCGCTGATCCGGCGAGAGATCGAGCACGCCAAGGCAGGTCGGAAGGCGCGGATCATCGCCAAGATGAACGCCCTCGACGACAACGGGATCATCCGTGAACTGTACAAGGCGAGCCAGGCCGGCGTCGAGATCGACCTGATCGTGCGCGGACACACGCGGATGCGGCCCGGCCTCCCCGGCTTCTCGGAGAACGTCCGCATCGTCTCGATCATCGGACGGTTCCTGGAGCACAGCCGGATCTATTACTTCCACAACGACGGCGACGACGACGTCTACATCGGCTCGGCCGACTGGATGCGCCGCAACCTGGACGACCGCGTCGAGGTCGTGACACCTGTCGAGGACGAAATTGCCAAAGAGCGGCTCAAGCGGACGCTCAAGTTCTGCCTGGACGACAACCGCCAGGCGTGGGACTTGGGCGTCGACGGCCGTTACACCCTGCGCTGGCCGCCCGAGGACGGACCCGTCCAGGCCTTCCACGACACGCTGATGCGCCGCGCCCGCCGTCGGACCGAAGAAGATGACGCCGCGTGGTCGTTCTAGATCATCCGTCCTCGAGGACGCCGAATTGAACCGAGTTGGACTCTTGTCTCGAATGCTTCGCCTGACCCTGATCGCGCTCGCCCTGACTGTCTTCGGCTGCGGCGACCCGCCCGGCCCGACGCCCGAGCAACTCGCCGTGTTCGAAGAGGAGGTCGACCTCGAGGTCGTCATCCCGTCCGTCCGCAATGCGATGCGCTTCGACGTGGCGCGCGTGGAGGCGCCGGCCGGCGCGACGGTGCGGTTGGTGATCGACAACTCGACAACCTCGAGCCCGGCCATGATTCACAACGTGGTCGTCCTCGAGGCTGGAACGGAGGTGCGGACGGTCGCGGAGGCGGCAGCGCGGGAGCGCGACAACGTCCCCGACGACCCCGCCATCCTCGCGTTCACGCCGCTGGCGGGACCAGGGCAAAAGACGGCCGTCGTGTTCACGATGCCGCCGCCGGGCGAATACCCGTTTGTCTGTACGTATCCCGGGCACTGGCAGACCATGCAAGGCGTGCTGGTGTCGACGCGGTAGCGCAGTCTGACTGGGCTGCGCCGGATGTAGAGACGGCTCGATTGCCCTCTGCACGAGTCCTCGAGGGCGGATTAGGATCAAGGTCCAAGGACGGTGAGGGGGACACCTTTTGGTCTCCCCAGGCACGTCGGTTCGGCTCTGGTCGATCTCCGTCAACAGATGTCCACCTGCATCGAGTCGTTCACGCTTGCACGGGGATGACGAAATGTGCTCGTGTGACTGCATACGACGGCGCGGTCCTTACTCCCTGCTAGGAACGGCTTGAGCAGCGTCAGCCAGGCGGGTCGTCCTCGAGGTCGCGGGTCGTCCTCGAGGTCGCGGGTCGTCCTCGAGGTCGCGACTGTCGCCGCGACGTCCTCAGAATAGCTCGCCGATCTCCTGCTGCATCTCGGCCGCCGACTCCGACACCAGCCCGCCGGCTTTCGCTTTCATCGCCTGGAAAAAGTCCGGGCCGTAGTCGCGGGTGCGGATCGTGATCGGCATGGGGACGGCGTGACCCAAGAGGAGCGCTTGCTGCTTGCTGTCGAGCGATGCCAAGATCGTCCGCAGCCCGCTCGCGCCGGGCGTCCCGACGAGCGCCGCCGCGATGTCCTTCTCGTCGTTGAGTTGGGCGACGAGCTTGGTCCCGATCTGGCTCAGCACCTCCTCGTCGATCCCGCTCGGGCGTTGGTCCACGATCAAGAGCGACACAAAGAACTTCCGCATCTCACGCGCGATCTTGCCGAACGGCGTCTCGCGCGCGGTTTCTGGTCCGAGGAAGTTGTGGGCTTCCTCGATGGTGATCAAGAGCTGCTGGGGCTTGTCGGCGTCGTTCTGGGACGCTTCGTACGCCTCCATCTTGCGTTCGTACCGATCGCGGAGACGGCGAGTAATGACGTTGGCGACCAGCAGGTACACCAAGAGTGACTTATACCTCCCAAACTGGAGCACGACGGAGTGCCCCCTGTCGAGGGACTCGAACAGCTCCTCGACTGCGTCGCGCTGACCGGCCGAGGGCTCGGTGTGGAAAAAGTCGTATCCGTCCAGCCGGTCGAGCTTGCGCTTGAGAGCCGAGAGCGATCCGGGGTGAGTCCCCGTCTCCTCCGCCATCGTCTCGACCTCCGCCGGGTCCGCGGTCATGAGCCGGGACAGCCACTTCCGGCCGTACACCTTCTTCAGTCCGTACGTACTCTCCGTCGCCGTCGCGTTGAGGTTCAGCGTCTCGCGGAGCGGCAGCACGTCCTCGGGCTCGACTTGGTCCGCGTACACGTGCAGCTCGACGTCGGCCGACTGGTTGCGGGCGCGCATCGAGGACGGGTCGAGCGTGAACAGTTGGACCTTTGCCGGAAACAGGTCTTTAAGACCTTGGACGAATGCGCCCGAGCCCTCGCCCGACTCCTGGCGGACAGCGTACCCGTACTCGCCGTGCATGTCGAACACCAGCGACGCCGCACGTCCGGTCGCGATCGTTCCGGCCAACAGTAGACGCGTCAAAAAGCTTTTGCCCGTTCCCGTCTTGCCGAATACGGCGTTCGAGCGCTCGACAAAGCGCGACAGGTCGAGGCACACCGGCGAGTCCATCCCGAGCGGTGTCCCGACCTCGAAGTAGCGGTCTCCGCCCTC
>NZ_JBARYR010000017.1:0-7616 GCF_049648075.1 Rubrivirga sp.
CCGCAGGCGCCCTCGAGGCCGACGCGCCCGCCACGCTCGAGACGGCGCCGACCCGCGCCCTCGAGGCCGACGCGTCCGCCGCACCCGTCGAGGTCGAGACGCCTTCTGCCGAGTCCGACCTCGAGGCCGCATTCGTCGAAGCGGAACCGCTCGACACGGAGGCTGTCGAGGCCGACGTCGACGACTCCATCACGGCCGAGGTGGACGACGCCTTCGAGGTCGAGACCGACCCGGGCAAGGCGGACGACCCCGCCGGTGATATCGAAGGCGACCTCGAGGTCGCTGTCCTGGGACCGGAGGACTTCGAGGCCGACGAGCTCCGCGAGGTCATGCGGACCATGATGATGTCGCGCCGGCTCGACCAGAAGATGCTGACCTTGCTCAAGCAGGGGAAGGGCTTCTTCCACATCGGGAGCGCCGGCCACGAGGCGAGCCAGACGGCCGTCGCGCGCCAGTTCGAGGGCGGAAAAGACTGGTTCTGCTTCTACTACCGCGACCTCGCGACCGCGTTGACCGTCGGCGTCACGCCGACCGAGGTGCTGCAGGCGCACTTCGGCAAGGCCAGCGACCCGTTCGGCGGAGGGCGCCAGATGCCGGAGCACTTCGGGCACCGCGCGCTCAACATCCTGAGCACGTCGTCGTCGGTGGCGGCGCAGTACGTCCCGGCGGTCGGGTTCGCGCTCGCCGTCAAGCGCGAGGACACCGACGGCCCGACGCGCGCCGTCTACGCCTCGGGCGGCGAGGGCTCGACGAGCCAGGGGGCCTTCCACGAGGCTCTCAACTGGGCGGCCCGGGAAGCGCTTCCGGTCCTCTTCCACATCCAGGACAACAAGTACGCGATCTCGGTCCCGGTCGAGGAGCAGACCGCGGGCGGCTCGATCTGGCACCTGCTCGGCGGCTACGCTGGCCTCAAGCGGATCCGCTACGACGGCACCGACTTCTTCCAGTCGGAGGCCGCCGCTCGCGCCGCGATGGAGCACATCCGCGCTGGAAAGGGACCCGTCGCGCTCCACGCCGACCTGGTCCGCCTGCTCCCGCACTCGTCCTCGGACGACCACCGCAAGTACCGCGAGCAGTCGTCCATCGACGCCGACGCGGCCCGCGACCCGATCCCGCAGTTTGCCGCCCGCCTCGTCGAGGCCGGCATCATGACCGACGACGAGGTCGAGGCCATGCGCGCTGAGATCGCGAAGGAGGTGGACCTGCTCGCTCGGGCCGTCGAGGCCGAGCCCGACCCGGACCCGGCGACCGCGACGGACCACGTCTACTACGAAGGCGAGGACTCGAGGACGTACGACCTCGAGGGCGAGGCCGGCGACCTGATCGTGATGGTCGACGCCATCAACCACGCCCTCGATGAGGAGATGGGCCGGGACGACCGCGTCCTGGTCTACGGCGAGGACGTCGGCGGTGGCAAGGGCGGCGTGTTTACCGCTACTCGCGGGCTGACGGAGAAGTACGGCAAGGGGCGCTGCTTCAACAGCCCGCTGGCGGAGCACTCGATCATCGGCAGCGCCGTCGGGTTGGCGTGCGCCGGGTACAAGCCCGTCGTCGAGATCCAGTTCGCGGACTACATCTGGCCCGCGATGCAGCAGATCCGCAACCAGGTGGCCTCGATGCGCTACCGCTCGAACGGCGAGTGGGCGTGCCCGATGGTCATCCGCGTCCCGGCCGGCGGCTACATCCACGGCGGCCTGTGCCACAGCCAGAACGTCGAGGCCATGTTCGGCCACTTCCCCGGGCTCCAGATCGTGATGCCGTCGAACGCGGCCGACGCCAAGGGCCTGCTCAAGACGGCGATCCGTGGCGAGGACCCGATCCTGTTCCTGGAGCACAAGGCGCTCTACCGCCAGGGACCGGCCCGCCGGCCCGAGCCGCACGACGATTACCTCGTGCCCTTGGGCAAGGCGGCCGTCACGCGCGAGGGCACGGACCTGACGATCGTGACTTGGGGCGCCATCGTCTACAAGGCGATCAACGCGGCCAAGGCGCTCGAGAAGGAGGGGGTCTCCGTCGAGATCATCGACGTCCGCTCGTTCATGCCGTTCGATTCGGAGACCGTCCTCGAGTCGGCGCGCAAGACGGGCCGCGTGTTGGTCGCCTACGAGGACCACGAGTTCATGGGCTTCGGCGCCGAGATCGCCGCCCAGATCTCCGACGCCGCGTTTGGCGACCTCGACGCGCCGGTCAAGCGCGTCGCCGGCGCGTTCTCGTCGATCCCCTACGCGGACGCGCTCGAGAAGGCGGTCCTGCCCCAAGACGCCGACGTCCTCGAGGCCGCCCGCGAGGTGCTGTCGTTCTAGGAGCGATGTTGTGGGATGGAGGGGGCGGAGGGACAGGCGATCTGCCGTCCTCCGCCCGTTCGTCGCTCCGCCATGTCCGAATCGAGTTCCGTGTCCTCGAGGCCGGACCTTGCCTCTCCGCCTGGGACTCCTCGATCCCTTCCGTCCCCGTCCTCGATGCGATCGCTCCTCGTTTTTCTCCTTCTCTCGACTGCCGCCGTCGCTCAGCCGCGCCTCGCCTTCGAGGCCGAGACGGTTGACATGGGCCGGTTCTCTGAGGCCGACGGCCCGGTCGCGCACACCTTCGAGTTCACGAACGACGGCGACGCCCCGCTCCGGATCGGGCGTGTCGAGGCCGCGTGCGGTTGCACGACTCCGACGTGGACCGAGACGGCTGTTGAGCCGGGCGGAGGAGGCGTCCTCGAGGTCGTGTACGACCCCGCGGGACGCCCCGGCCCGTTCGACAAGACCATCTTCGTGGCGACCGAGGATGGCCAGTCGACGGTGCTCCGCATCGAGGGCGTCGTCGAGTCCGCCTTGGCGCGGACGGGCACGCGCGTCGGGTCGCTCGCCTTCCGCGACCTCGAGGCCGACGCCGGGACGGTGCCGCCGGGCGAGCCGCTCCAGACGTCGTTCCAGTTCGCGAATGTCGGCGACCGGCCGGTCCGCATCGAGCGCGTCGACGCGCCGGACGGCGTGGAGGTGGTCATGCCGCCGCGGCCGATCTTTCCGGACGCGCTCCGAGGGTTGTTCGTGACCGTCGAGAACCCCGTCCCTGACGCCGACGGTCAGGTGTCGATCGACCTCGAGGTCGTGACCACCGACGCCGACGAGCCCGTCAAGCGGCTGCGCATCGTGGGCCGCGTCGAGTAAGAGGACGCGCCCTCGAGGTGTCAGCAGGGTATGATCCGACTCTTGCTCTTCTCGCTCGTTCTCGCATCGACCGCCGTCGCTCAGTCTTCGGTCGAAGGCCCGCTCGGCCGCGTCTTGGATGCGACCGTCGACCGCACCGGCCGGGTCGACTACGGCCGGCTCGCCGGCTCGTCGCGCGCCGACCTCGATGCGGCTCTGGCTGCGATCGCGAGCCAAAGCCCGAGCGCGCTACGCTCCGACGCCCAGAAGACGGCGTTTCTCGTGAACGCCTACAACGCGCACGTCCTGGACCGCGTCCTCGATCACCCGCGCGCGACCCACATCGAGCGGGCGGACCTGTTCGACGAGCTGTTCGAGACGCCCGTCCGCGTCGCGGGGCTGTCGATGACGCTGAACCAACTCGAGCACGGCATCCTGCGCGGCCAAAGTCGTGTCGACGGTGCGGCCGTCTCTCGATCCCTCCGCGCGCTCCGTCCGAGCCGGCTCGACGCGCGCATCCACGCGGCGCTCAACTGCGCGGCCATCTCGTGCCCACCGTTGCAGCGCCGGGCGTTCCGGTCGTCGACACTCGACCGCGACCTCGACCGCACCTTCTCGGCCTGGACCGGCTCGGACCGCGCCGCCCGCGTCGACGGCCGCCGCGTCGTTGTCTCGTCGCTTTTCGATTGGTTCGCGAGCGACTTCGAGGCCGGTCAGGACCTGGGCGACGCGATCTTGGCCGCGATGCCGTCCTCGAGGCGGAGCGCGTTCCGGCCCAGGCTCGCGGGCAAGTCGGCGGCTCAACTCCGCAGCGACCGGTCGGTCTCGTTCGCCTACGACTGGACGATCAACCGGCGGTAGGAACGCGCGCCCTCGAGGGCGCGTCGGGACGGTCCCGGTCCCCGAACTCCAATGTCCGCTCGCGTTCTCCAGGTCAACGTCTCGAACGGCGGCGTTCCCAAGCTCCCCGTTCCATCGGCCCACGTCGGCACGACCGCCCTCGAGGGCGACGGCGTCAACCACCCGAAGGTCCACGGCGGGCCGGAGCGCGCGGTGTGCTTGTTTCCGCTCGAGCTCATCCAACGACTTCAGGATGAGGGACACCCGATCTACCCGGGCTCGATCGGCGAGAACCTGACCGTCGCCGGCCTCGATTGGCCCGCCCTCGAGGTCGACACCGTCCTCGAGGTCGGAGAGGCGCGGCTGCAACTGACGCAACGGGTCGAGCCCTGCAATACGATCAAGGCGTCGTTCGCCGACGGCCAGTTTAAGCGGATCAAACCCGACCGCGCGCCGGACGAGACGCGCTGGTACGCCCGTGTTCTCCGAGAGGGAACGGTCCGCCCCGGCGACCGCATCGAGGTCATCGGAGCGTAGAGACGTCCCGCGGGACGTCTTGCGGCCTCGCTCGAAGCCGCCCCCAACGTCCGCTGTGGGAGAGCCTGGTGAGGGGAGCGGTGCCGGTTGACACCTCGAGGCCCCGGGCCGCGCTGCATGGGTCCCCGCCTGCGCGGGGATGACTCACACGATTGAGCTCGCGGTCCTCGAGGCCAACCCGACCTCGAGGACGGACTTACAGCGCCGCCAACGCCTGGTCCAGGTCCTCGACCAAGTCGTCCACGTCCTCGACGCCGACGCTCAGCCGCACCAACCCATCCGGCAAGCCCGCCGCGTGGCGCACCTCGGCCGGGATCGAGCCGTGCGTCATCGAGGCTGGGTGCGAAACCAAGCTCTCGACGCCACCCAGGCTCTCGGCCAACGCGAACACCTTGGTGTTCTGCATCAGGCGGACCGCCGTCTCGACCGTGTCGTCCTCGAGGACGAGCGACACCATGCCGCCGAAGTCGCGCATCTGACGCGCTGCGATCTCGTGGCCGGGATGGTCCTCGAAGCCGGGGTACAGCGCGCGGCCGACCTTGCCGTGACCGCGCAAGAAGTCCGCGACCGTACGAGCGTTGGCGCAGTGGCGCTCCATGCGCAGGTGGAGCGTCTTGGTCGAGCGCAGCAGCAGGAAGCTGTCCATCGGCCCCGGAGCCGCCCCGACAGCTTTGATCTGGAACCGCAGGTGCTCGGCCCACTCTTCGTTCGAGGTCAGCACGGCACCGCCGACGACGTCGCTGTGGCCTCCGATGTACTTGGTCGTAGAGTGCAACACCATATCCGCGCCGAGCGCCAGCGGCTGCTGGAGGTACGGGCTCGCAAACGTGTTGTCGACCGCGACCGACGCGCCCCGAGCCTGTGCGGCCTGGGCGAGCGCCTCAATGTCGTAGACGCGGAGCAGCGGGTTCGTCGGCGTCTCGATCCAGACCAGCTTCGTCGCGTCTGTCATCGCCGCGTCGAGGTCGTCGGCCGTTGATAGGTCAGCGAACGTAAACTCGATGCCGTACGGCTCGAAGATCTGCCGCATCAAGCGGTAGGTCCCGCCGTAGAGGTCGTTCGTCGAGACGACGTGGTCGCCGGGACGGAGCCGACGCAGGATCGCGTCGATGCCCGCGACGCCGGACGCGAACGCGATCCCGTGCTCGGCGCCCTCGAGGGAGGCGAGGTTGGCCTCGAGGTCGGACCGCGTCGGGTTGGACACTCGGGCGTACTCGTGCCCCTGGTGGTCGCCGGGGGCGGCCTGGACGAAGGTGCTCGTAAAGTGGACCGGCGTCATGATGGAGCCGGTCGTCGGGTCGGGCATCTGGCCGGCGTGGACGGCGCGCGTGCCGAAGCCCTGTGTTGGAGTGGACATGGTCTGGGAGGTGTCGACCTCGAGGACGAGGCGGGGACCGCCAGGCTTCCTGCGATCGTGTGCGGCCTGGGTGAACAAAAAAGCGGGGGCGCGGCCGAGCCACGCCCCCGCAGATGGGGTCGAGCGGGTGCTCCTAGTCCATCGAGAAGCCGGCGCACTCGGAGACGCCCTCGGCGTCGTCGACGCGGCCGAGCTGGGTGTAGACGCGGAAGAGCGCGTCGCACACGCCCGCCTCACTCTCGGTGCCGGCCGCCAACGTGCGGGCCTGCATGAGAGGCGGAAGCGAGGCCTCGAGGTTCTCGTCGCGCTGGCCGATGAGCGCGTTCGCGGCGTCGGTGTCCTCGGTCTCGTTGGCCTCCTCGTTGAACGAGGCGGCGCGGTTCTGGAACGCGGCGCCCAGGTTGTAGAAGGCGTCCGAGTTGTCCGGCGCGAGCTCCGTAGCACGCGTGAGCTGACCGATGGCCTCGTCGTAGCGCTCGACCTGCAGGAGGAGCGCGCCGTAGTTGTAGGCGATGGTCGGGTTGCTCGGGTCGCGCTCGGCGGCCTCGGCATAGCGCTCGACCGCGTCCTCGGTGCGGCCCGACTGCGTGTAGGCGTTCAGGAGCATCGTCTGGATGTCCTCGTCACCGGGGAACTGCGCCTGCGCGCCCTCGAGGAAGGTCACCGCCTCCGAGGAACGCTCGGCCAGGACGAGCGAGCGCCCGTAGTAGTAGGCCAGGAGCGGGTCGTTGTCGTTGACGGCGATGCCGCGCTCCAACGGAGCGACAGCCAGCGAGGCGTCACCGGCGCGGAGGTACGCCAATCCCAGGCCGAGGTAGCCCTGCGTCGAGTCCGGCATGAGGACCGTGGACTGCTCGAAATAGGGGACCGCCGCTAAGGCGTCGGCGTCCGGCGTGCGAACGATATCGTTGCCAGCATTGACGGCCAGCGCCCACACGCTCAGCGCGGCGTTGTCGACGTCGGGGTCTTCGGGAGCGGCAGCCTCGGCGCGGCCGACGGTCGCAACCATGTCGGCGAAGTTGGCATCGAGGAACGCCTGCTTGGGCTGAGCGCCGGGCGTGTTCTCGTACTGCTGACGGAGCACCTCGACGCGAAGCAGGAGCGCTTCGACGTTTTGGGGGTCGGTCTCGAGGGCCGTGTCGAGGTTCTCGAGCGCGCGGTCGTAGTCGCGGTTGTTGAGGTCGAGCTTGGCGCCCTCGACGTTGGGGTCGGAGGAACACCCATCAGCGCCGCCGACCAGCAAGGCGACGACGAGGGAGAGGGAGACGGTAAGGAGGCGGGAACGCATGGGGGCGTGGCGGGTGGATCGCATCAGAAACGGGGCCTCGTGGATCATGAGGCAGCCCGGGTGGGTCGTAAGCCCTTCCACGCCGAAACTAGCGCATTGGGTCCGCTGGCCCATGCCTCTCTCATCGAAACTGACGTATGACGCCCGCGGCGCACGCCCTCCTCGACGGCTTAGTCGACTACGCCGGACTCTTCCCGCCCGCGGCCCTCGACCTCGAGGCCGCCGTCGGGGAGTACGCCCGGCACCGCTCCGGCGACCACGCCTGGATGCTCCAGCGCTTTATCGCGCCCGCCGGCCGCCTGGCCGAGGGCGACGACCCCGCAGCGACCCTCGACGCCCACGGTGACCGATTCCACAGCGGCGACCCGTGGCACGTGTCGGTTCTCGGTCTCGCGGGGGACGGCGAGTCGTGGCTCGACACCGCCCGTCGTACCCTCGAGGTCGCCCGCGCCTTCCAGGC
>NZ_JBARYR010000018.1:0-2797 GCF_049648075.1 Rubrivirga sp.
TCGCTCCCGCCGAGCCGCTTATCGAGGACGACGCCAGCGATGCGCCCGACCTCGAGGACGAGTCCGACGACACCAAGACCTCGTAACCGATGAAGCAGATCATCTACGCCCCCGTCCTGACCGAGAAGTCGGCGCGTCTCTCTGAGGAGGGCCGTCACTACAGCTTCCGCGTGTCGAAGGACGCCAACAAGATCGAGATCCGGAAGGCGATCGAAGAGCGCTACCCGGACATCGACATCAAGGAGGTTCGCACGATGGTGGTCCGCGGCAAGCGGAAGCGCCAGTTCACGAAGAAGGGTCTCGTCAAGGGCCGCGCCGCGGGCTGGAAAAAGGCCATCGTGACGCTGAAGTCCGGCGAGATCGACCTCTACGAAGCCGTTTAATCAAACAGGGCGCAAAGCCGGCGGTCGCCGTCGGCACGAATGCCCTCACATCCATGGCAATCCGCAAACTCAAGCCGACCACTCCAGGTCAGCGGCACCGCTCCGTCTCTCAGTTCGAGACGATCACGAAGTCGGAGCCGGAGAAGAGCCTGCTCGACACGCGCAAGCGGACGGGCGGTCGCAACAACCACGGTCGCAAGACCTCGCGTCACCGCGGCGGTGGTCACAAGCGCCGGTACCGGATCATCGACTTTAAGCGCAACAAGCACGGGATCCCCGCGCGCGTCGCCGCCATCGAGTACGATCCGAACCGTAGCGCCCGCATCGCCCTGTTGGTCTACGCCGACGGTGAGAAGCGCTACATCATTGCGCCGGACAAGCTCGAGGTCGGCCAGTCGGTCGTCTCTGGGCCGGGCTCCTCGCCCGACCGTGGCAACTGCCTGCCGCTCTCCGAGATTCCCTTGGGTACGACGGTCCACGCGATCGAGATGAAGCCGGGCAAAGGTGCCCAGATGGCTCGCTCGGCGGGCACGTCCGCTCAGCTGACGGCGCGTGAGGGTCGGTTTGCCAACCTCAAGCTGCCCTCCGGCGAAGTCCGCCGCGTCTTGGTCGACTGCAAGGCCACGATCGGCCAGACGTCGAACCCGGACCACATGAACATCGAGATCGGCAAGGCCGGTCGCAAGCGCTGGCTCGGCGTCCGCCCGCAGACGCGTGGCGTGGCCATGAACCCCGTCGATCACCCGATGGGCGGTGGCGAGGGCAAGAGCTCTGGCGGCCACCCGAAGAGCCCGACCGGCGTCTACGCCAAGGGCTTCAAGACGCGCAAGAAGAAGAAGGCCTCGAACCAGTTTATCGTCCGCCGCCGCAAGGCTAAGAAGTAACCGACATGGCACGCTCTCTCAGCAAGGGACCTTACGTCCACTACAAGCTCCGCCAGAAGGTGGACGAGATGAACGGCGGCGGCAAAAAGCGCGTCGTCAAGACGTGGGCTCGCGGGTCCATGATCACGCCCGACATGTTGGGCCACACCTTCGCCGTCCACAACGGGAAGCAGTTCATCCCGGTCTACGTGACCGAGAACATGATCGGCCACCGCTTGGGCGAGTTCGCTCCGACGCGGACGTTCCGCGGCCACGCGGGCGCCAAGAAGGACCGCCGCCGCTAACACGACTGACTCGTCCTCGAGGACGAGAGAGCGACCCCGCTTCATACTGCGGGGCTCCGATCTCACTGACGACCTCGACGCGACCACCGAAACAAAACAATGGAAGCACGTGCTAAGCGGAAGTACCTCCGCATCAGCCCCCGCAAGATGCGGATCGTGGCGAACGTCGTCCGTGGCAAGAACGCCCAGTCGGCCATCGACACGCTCGAGTTCATGCCGCAGAAGGCCGCCGCGATGGTTCGCCGCGCCATCCAGGACGCCTACGGCAACCTGGTGGACCAGAACCAGGACGAGCGGATCGACGACGAGCGCCTGATCGTCAAGACCATCATGGTCGACCAAGCGCCGGTCATCAAGCGGTTCCAGCCGGTCTCTCGAGGCCGTGCCCACCCGATCCTCAAGCGCTCGAGCCACTTGACCGTCGTCGTCGGCACGCCCGACGTGGCGACCGAGGAGGCGTAACTCTCACACCTAGACAACCCGACCCATGGGACAGAAAACCAACCCAATCGGCTTCCGTCTCGGTGTGATCCGAGGCTGGGACTCCAACTGGTACACCGACGGCAGCTTCGCGGATAAGATCGTGGAGGACCACGAGATCCGCCGTTACCTTGATACCCGTCTCAAGCGCGCCGGTCTCTCGCGGACCGTTATCGAGCGGACGCCCAAGCGGATCATCCTGACGCTCCATACGTCGCGCCCCGGTGTCATCATCGGTCGCGGTGGCTCGGAGGTCGAGAAGCTGCGCGAGGAGCTCAAGCAGCTCACCTCGAAGGACATCCAGATCAACATCAACGAGATCAAGCGTCCCGAGCTGGACGCCTCGTTGGTGGCGCAGAACATCGCGCAGCAGTTGGAGGGCCGCGTGTCCTACCGCCGCGCCATGAAGCAGGCGCTTGGCGCCGCGATGCGCATGGGTGCCCAGGGCATCCGCATCAAGGTCGCCGGCCGTTTGGGCGGCGCCGAGATGGGCCGCGTCGAGCAGTACCTCGAGGGTCGCGTGCCCCTTCACACGATGCGTGCCGACATCGACTACGCCCAGGTCACGGCCTTTACCCAGCAGGGAACTGCCGGCGTCAAGGTCTGGATCTTCCACGGCGAGGTCATCGGCAAGCCCGACCTGTCGCCGAACGCGACGGCCCAGCGCCAGCAGAACGCCGCCCCGAGCGTCCCCGAGCGCCGTCGTCGTGACGGGCGCGGTGGCGGCCGTGACAACCGCGGTGGCCGCGACAACCGGGGCGGAGGC
>NZ_JBARYR010000019.1:0-2515 GCF_049648075.1 Rubrivirga sp.
TCTCTACGTGGGAACGGGCCGGACGCCCTCCGACGGACCGCCCCGGCGCCGGCCTCGAGGTCGTCCCCGGCGTCGTGCGCTACGACGACGTCATCCCGACACCGGACACGCCCCTGGGCGCCGTCGACGACCTGGCGCTGTACGCGGGTCAAAGCGCAGGGCTGGTCTCATCCGTGGTGCCGGCTCGCGACGTCGTCCTCGAGGTTGTGCGAGAGGCCGAGCAGGTGCTCTCAGCCTGGGCGTCGCGGTAAAGATGTGACCGTCGGGATCGATACCCGATGTGCCATCATCGGTCATGCCATGACCCGATCCCCAAGAGACACCTTCTATTCGCTGTTTATCGCGCTCGGCGGCGTGATCGGGGTCGCTATCACAGTCGCTTTCTCGGAGCGCGGCACCCTGGACTACGGGGGAGGGATCGCGCTCTACCTGGGAGTGGTAGCGATCGGGGTCCTCCTCTACGTCTGGGACCCCGCCCGACGCCACGCACGCGAGATCGCTCTCGCGCTCGCGATCTTCGTGACGGCCGTCGACACGGCGCTCACGATTCAGCCCGTGGCAGCCACTGACCTCGTTGGGCAGGCGCAGATCATCCCCTGGCTGCTGATGGTACCCGCCGTGTCGGGCGCTGGGATCTCCGCCCTGGCTCGGCGGTGGTGGGAGCCCGTGCTGTACGGCGTCGTGTCGGTCGGGAGCGTCGTCGGTTGTGCGTTGGCGGGATGGCTCTCGGTCTCGTTCGCCGCGCCGCTCGCGCTCTGTCTCGCTCTGTGGGCGGGAGCACTGACGCTCACAGCGGCCGTTCGGATCAACATGGAAGACGCGCTCCGAGCGTCGAACCGTGATCTCGCCACGGCCAACGCAGACTTGGCAGAGGCCCAGTCGATCGCCGAGAACGCTCGTGAGCAGGCGGAAAGCGCCGCCCGTGCCAAGTCCGATTTCCTGGCGACGATGAGCCACGAGATCCGCACGCCCATGAACGGGGTCATTGGGATGACGGACCTGCTCTTGGACTCCGACCTCGACGACGACCAGCGCGATCTCGCCGGAACGGTCCAAGCGTCTGGCCACGCCTTGCTCACCATCATCAACGACATCCTGGACCTGTCGAAGATCGAGGCCGGTGCCGTCGAGATCGAGTCCATCCCGTTCGACCCCGCTCGCTTGGCCCGCGAGTCCGCGGCCGTCGTCCGGCTTGAGGCTGAACGCGCGGGCCTCACTCTCGAGGTCGACCTCGAGGACGGGGTCCCGAAGGCCGTCGTGGGAGACCCAACGCGCATCCGGCAGATCCTCCTCAACCTGCTCTCGAACGCCGTCAAGTTCACGCACGACGGCGGCGTCACCGTCCGTGTGAACACGTCGCCGGGCCGGCTCCGGCTCGAGGTCGAAGACACGGGGATCGGGATCAAACCGGACCATCAGAAGGAGCTGTTCGAGGCATTCACCCAGGCCGACTCGTCGACGACGAGGAACTACGGCGGGACCGGGCTGGGGCTGGCCATCTCCCGACACCTCGCCGAGTTGATGGGCGGCTCGCTCACCGTCACGAGCGCGCCCGGCCAGGGCTCCGCGTTCGTCCTCGAGGTGGCTGTCGGCACCACGGAGACTCGAGAAGAGACGGCTCCGCGCCCCGTCGAGCCTCCGTCCTCGATTCCGGCCGGGCTGCGCGTGCTGGTCGCCGAGGACAACGTCGTCAACCAGAAGGTGGCCGTGCGAACACTCGCCGCGTTCGGCCTCGAGGCCGACGTCGCCCCCGACGGAGCGCAGGCGCTCGACGCCCTGCTCCGAGCCGCCGCGGCCGGCCGGCCGTACGACGTGGTGCTGATGGACGTCCAGATGCCGGTCATGGACGGCCTCGAGGCCACCCGCCGGCTGCGTGCCGACCTCGAGGACGACGTGCAGCCCACCGTCATCGCGCTCACGGCCAACGCCATGGAGGGCGACCGCGACCGCTGCCTCGAGGCCGGCGCTGACGGCTACGTCTCAAAGCCGATCCAACGGGACGCCCTCGCCAAAGCCCTCGCCAACACTCCCAGCCGACACCTCGCCTTCGAGAGCCACTAGGCCGGCGCATCCAGCGCCTGCGCGGCCTCGAAGGCGACTAGTCCTCCATTTGCTCGGCTTCACGCTCCTGGCTCGTGGCCCGGCGGCTGTACCACGCCATCACGGGCGTCACGGACAGCCCGTGGACGACGATGCTGCACGCGATGACGGTCAGGACGAGCCCCAAGAGAATCTCGGTAAAGCCGTCTTGGAGGTCGTGCACCTCGGCGAACATGAGGTAGTACACCGACCCGATGCCTCGGACCCCAAACCACGCGATCAACTCGCGCTGAAGGCCCGTCGTCGACGAGCCGGCCATGCCGATCCAGACCGCGAATGGTCGGACGACCAAGAAGACGGCGGGCACGAACCACAGCATGTCCAGGGACCAGTCTGCTCGGTGGAGCAGCGCCCCCACCAAGACCACCAGAATCACGGCTCCGATCCGCTCGAGTTGCTCGGCAAACCCGAGGAC
>NZ_JBARYR010000020.1:0-4582 GCF_049648075.1 Rubrivirga sp.
GCCGGTGTCCTCGAAGGCGCTCTCGGGTGAGCTCGGGTTGCTGGCCGACCGCGGCGTCGTGGAGCGCCGCGAGCGTGGCGCCGCCGTGTCGTACCGACTGACCGCGCGGGGCCTCGCGCTCGTCCCGCTCTTGGACGCCCTGGGCGAGTGGGCGGCCGACGTGTAACGGTGCCGTTACCGGCGCGATGCGCACGACCTCGAGGGCGGCGAGTGCGTACCCTCCGACCCAACCCCTCCCGACCTCGATGTTCCTCCACGACCTCAGCCCCGAGCAGCGCCGCGCCTTCCTTGTTCTGGCGCGGAACGTGATCGACGCCGACCACCGGCTCGCGATCCAGGAGTTGGAGCGGCTGGACCGGCTCTACTTCGAGGCCGGCGTGGGCACCGAGACGGCGTCGGCGCCCTCGACGGCGGGCGACTTGCATGTGCTGTTCGGGACGGGGCGCTCGCGCGTGTCCGTCCTGCTCGAGCTCATCCTCGTCGCCTACGCCGACGGCCGTCTCCACCCGAAGGAGGTCGAGTCGATCCGGTCCGTCGCGGCCAACCTCCGCGTTGACGCGGGAGTCTTCGAGAACGCCCTCGATTGGGGCCGCCGGCACCAGGAGCTGTTGGAGGAGGCGGAGAGCCTGGGCGCCGGCGTCGCGTAGCCGTCCTCGAGGGCGCGGCCTTCCTGGGGTGCGCTAGACCGAGATGGTCCTGGTCCGCGTCGGCTCGTCATCGAATCGGCTCGTCTTCGAGTTGGCTGGTGGACACGACACGTCGTGTCCCTACGCGTGATCTAGGACGACCGCGCTGCATGGAGGGACATGATGTGTCACGTCCGCGCTTGTCCTTGAGGCTGCGCTCGTCCTCGAGGTCGAGGATGGTTCTGGCCCATTCCCAACGTCCCGCCTTCCCTCGGATTCCACCGCCCTCGAGGCCGGCCCTCTCTAGCTTCGCGTAGACATCCCCAAGACCCTGTGAGCGACCAGAAAATCATCTTCTCCATGCTGGGCGTCGGTAAGACGCTGCCGACGGGCAAGAAGATCTTGGACAACATCTACCTCTCGTTCTACTACGGCGCCAAGATCGGCGTTTTGGGCCTGAACGGGGCGGGCAAGTCGACGCTCCTCAAGATCATCGCCGGCCTCGACGAGAAGCACGACGGCGAGATCCAGAAGCAGCCCGACCTCAACATCGGGATGTTGCAGCAGGAGCCGGACCTGGGCGACCCCTCGAGGACGGTCCGCGAGGTCGTCGAGGAGGGGATGAGCGAGGCCGTCGGCCTGCTCAAGCGCTACGAGGAGATCTCGGCCGCGTTCGCCGAGCCCGACGCTGATTTCGACGCGCTCATCGCGGAGCAGGGAAAGATCCAGGAGAACATCGACCGGCTCGGGGCCTGGGACGTGGACGCCCGGTTGCAGCAGGCGATGGACGCGCTCCACTGCCCGCCCGGCGACTCGCCCATCGGCCCGCTCTCGGGCGGCGAGAAGCGCCGCGTGGCGCTCGTCCGGCTGCTGCTCCAAGCGCCCGACGTGCTCTTGCTCGACGAGCCGACCAACCACCTGGACGCTCAGTCCGTCGCCTGGCTCGAGCAGCATTTGGCGCAGTACGAGGGCACGGTCATCGCCGTGACGCACGACCGGTACTTCCTGGACAACGTCGCCGGGTGGATCCTGGAGCTCGACCGCGGCAAGGGCATCCCGTTCGAGGGCAACTACACGCGCTGGCTCGAGCAGAAGGAGGCCCGTCTCCAGCAAGAGGAGAAGGAGGCCTCGAAGCGCCAGAAGACGATCCACCAGGAGCTCGAGTGGGTCCGCCAGAACGCCAAGGGGCAACGGACCAAATCGAAGGCCCGCATCGCGCGCTACGAGGAGCTGCAGGCCGGCCTCTCGGACGAGCGTCGCGACGAGCTCGAGATCTACATCCCGCCGGGTCCGCGTTTGGGCAACGTCGTGGTGCAGGCTGAGAAGGTCGACAAGGCGTACGGTGATCGGACTCTCGTCGAGGACCTGACGTTCGACCTGCCGCCCGGCGGCATCGTCGGCGTGGTCGGCCCGAACGGCGCGGGCAAGACGACGCTGTTCCGCATGATCACGGGCCAGGAGCAGCCCGACGACGGCACGTTCAAGGTCGGCGAGACGGTCCAGATCGGGTACGTCAACCAGGACCGCGACCTCGACCCGGACAAGACGGTCTGGGAGGTGATCTCCGGCGGCTCCGACTTTATCCAGCTCGGCACCAAGGAGGTCAACAGCCGCGCCTACGTCGGCCGGTTCAACTTCGGTGGTGCCGACCAGCAGAAGAAGGTCGGGACGTTGTCCGGCGGCGAGCGCGGGCGGCTTCAGCTGGCCGTCACGTTGAAGGAGGGCGCCAACGTCTTGCTCTTGGACGAGCCAACCAACGACCTCGACGTGAACACCCTGCGCGCCTTGGAGGAGGCGCTGTTGTCGTTCGGCGGCTGCGGCGTCGTCATCTCTCACGACCGCTGGTTCCTCAACCGCGTCGCCACGCACACGCTCGCCTTCGAGGGCGACGGCAACGTGTTCTTCTACCCGGGCAACTACGACGAGTACGCGGACAACCGCCGCGAGCGGCTCGGCCTCGAGGTCGACGAGCCGTCCGGCCCGCACCGCAAGCTGACGCGCGCGTAGCCGTCCTCGAGGGCGGACAGTCAGGTCGCGCCCTCGAGGGCGCGGTCTCGGCCGATGCGTCGCTCGACCCCGAGGTCGTGTGACACCGCGTCGGCAGACCTCGTGAGGAGTTTCCTCGTTCGCCCCATCACAGGCCCCGCCGTAGCTTCGGGACCGGCCGCTTCTCGGCGCGCTCTCACCCTGCCCTTCCCCATGAGCGAGATCAAGTTTGGAACCGACGGCTGGCGCGCCGTCATCGCAGAGGACTACACCTACGACAACCTGACGACGGTCGCACGAGCGACCGCGGCCTGGGTGCAGAAGCAGGAGGAGGGCGATGGGTCGGTCGTGATCAGCTACGACACGCGTTTCCAGGGCGGATCGTTTGCGCAGCACGTGGCACGAGTGCTGGCCTCGCAAGGCATCCGGGTCCGGCTGTCTACCGGCTTCGCGACAACGCCAGCGGTGAGTTGGGCGACGGGCGACCTGGGGGCGACGGCCGGCGTCGTGATCACGGCGAGCCACAACCCGCCCGAGTACAACGGATTCAAGATCAAGGCCCACTTTGGCGGACCGGCTACGCCGGACATGATCGCGGCCGTCGAGGCCGAGATGGCATCGCTAAACGGCACCCCCGGCCTCGAGGCCTACGACGCGCTCGTCGAGGCCGGAACCATCACCACGTTCGACCTGCAGTCGGACTACGTGGCGATGCTGAAGGACCGTTTGGACATCGAGGGGATCAAGGAGTCCGGCACACGTCTCGCGTACGATGCGATGTACGGCGCCGGCCAAGGCGTCGCGTCCGACCTGCTCGGCATGACGCGCGTCGTCGAGCTCGGTCATGAGCAGAACCCGGGGATGCACGGCCAGGCGCCGGAGCCCATCGAGCGCAACCTCGAGAACCTGCTCAAGACCGTCGTGGATCGGAACTGTTCGCTCGGTATGGCGACGGACGGCGACGCCGACCGGATCGGGCTCGTGGACGAGGAGGGCCAGTTCGTGGACTCCCACAAGATCCTGGCGCTCCTGATCAAGTACCTCCACGAGGAAAAGGGCCTGCGCGGGACGATCGTCAAGACGTTCTCGACGACGGACATGTTGGACCGGATGGGCGAGCAGTACGGCCTCGAGGTCGAGACGACGCCGATCGGGTTCAAGTACATCGCGGGCAAGATCGTCGAGGGCGACGTGCTCGTTGGCGGTGAGGAGTCGGGCGGTATGGCGGTCAAGGGGCACATCCCCGAGCGCGACGGCCTGTTCATCGGGCTCACGGTCGCCGAGATGATGGTCCGGCGCGAGCGGACGCTCTCGGGGCTGGTCCGCGAGTTGATGGACGAGTTCGGGCCGCACTACCAGTCGCGGACGGACTTGCACACGACGGAGGACCGCAAGCGGTCCGTCCTCGAGCAACTCTCTACCGAGGGGCTCAAGACCGTCGATGGGAAGAAGGTGACCGGCACCGAGACGCTCGACGGGTTCAAGTTCCGCATCGAGGGCGGGTGGCTCTTGTTCCGGCCCTCCGGCACGGAGCCGGTGCTGCGCGTCTACTCGGAGGCCGCCAGCCAGCGCGACGCCGACGCGCTCGTCGCGTGGGGCGTCCAGATGGTGAACGGCGGCTAGCTCGTCCTCGAGGACGAACACGCGACGGGCCGGGTGCTCTGCCGCCCTCGAGGTCGTTACATCGAGGACGTCGTGTCTGGGGCGACACGCGTCGTGTCGGCGGCCAGAAGCGTTACGCGCTGGTCGAGGCTGAGCAGGCCGTCGGTGACGGAGGACCGAAACGGCAGAAACTGCGAGGCGGTCGTGTCGGGGTACGCGCCGACGCGGGCGCGCAGTCGGTCCCGGTCGGCCAGAACGGAGTCGATGCCTCGGAGGAGCCCGCCGGTCGTGTCCTCGGCGGCGTACGGGCGGAGCTGCGCGAGTCGGCCCTCGAGGTCGGCGACGCCGCGTGCGACGGCGGCTTGGAA
>NZ_JBARYR010000021.1:0-2077 GCF_049648075.1 Rubrivirga sp.
GTGTCTCCGCGCGCGTCAAGGGCGGGACCGTTGACCGGGCACCCCTCGATGCTCCAGCCGTCGGCGTGCGGAATCGAGGGCGACGTCCATTCGCCATCAACATGGCGAACGACGGCGATGTCGCGGACCTCGAGGTCGGACCGGTCGCGGTAGGCGGCGACCAGACCGGACGGCGTCGAGACGAGCGCGGTCGGGCAGCAGTCGCAGACGCGGGCATCCAACTCCGCGTCGTCGTGGCGCGACCCATCGGCCTCGAGGGCGGCAAAGCGCAGCGTCATGGCGCCTCCGCCGTGGCCGTGCCCTCCGCTCGTGTGCCGTCCGTCAAGCCAGATCATCCCGGCCGCCCCGTCATCGAGGGCGACGACGGAGACGAACCCGTGCTCGGCGGGGACGCCGTCGTCGTGGACCAAAGCCGGCTCGGACCAGTCGCCGTCCCGTTGCCACGCCGCCACGTCGTAGGCGTAGACGCTCTCGCCCTCCGGGTGCATCGGCAGCGCGTGGGCCAGCATCCGTCCGCCCTCGAGGCCGACGACGCCCGGCGTATCGGCCCAGTTCACGAACCAGTCGTCGTGCTGGCCGGCGGTCTCGGCCGGGCTCCATCCGTCGTCGGTCCACGTCGCGAAGCGGAGCGCGTGTCCGTCGCCCTGGTCCTCGAGCCACGACAGCACCGTCGTCCCGTCCGGCCCGACGCTCAGGCGCGGCGTCCTCGAGAGCCGTGAGGCCGGCGCAGCCAACGGGTCCGCCGGGACCTCCGCCGCGAGCGGACCTTCGGGAGCCGGGTCGGGGTACTCCGACCCGCACGCGGCGAGAGCGAAGGCAGCTGTCAAGAGGGCGAGACGCATGGCTCGTCTGGTCTCGCCCTCGAGGTCGGCTAGCGGCCCGTGTTGCCGGGGATCGAGGCGAAGACGGCCGCCTCGCCGTTGCCGTCCACGATCAGGACGTCGTACGGGTCGCGCTGGTCGCCCATCTCCATGCCGGGCGAGCCGATGGGCATTCCCGGAACGGCGATCCCGAGCGCGTCGGGCCGGTCGGCCAAGAGGCGATCGACCTGGTTGGCTGGGACGTGGCCCTCGACGACGTAGCCGTCCACGACGCCGGTGTGGCACGACGACAGGTCCTGCGGCAAGCCCAGGCTGTCCTTGACGACGTGCAGGTCCGCGTCGCGGTCGATGGCCTCGACGGTGTAGCCCGCCTGCTCAACGTGGTCGATCCACGACGAGCAGCACCCGCACGTCGACCGCTTGTAGACCGTCATCGTCGGCTTGTCACCGACCGCCGCGGTCTGGACCACGGTAGGCGACCCGTTCGCCTCGACACCGTGCGAGATGGCCTCGACGGGCGCGGTCGCGAGGTCGAACGCGCTGTCGTCCTGCGGCGACTGGCAGGCGGCCAGGGCGAAGGGGAGGAGAAAGAGGATCGAGCGCATGGTGTCTACCGTTCGGTGCCGGGGGTGAGGGCCTCTTCAACCTCCGTCGTGGCGTCGGCCGTGCCCGTGGTCGGTGGAGGTTGCGAGAGGTCGACGGGGGCGTCGGTCACGGGTGCCACGCCCTCGAGGGGCTCGACGATCTCGACCTCGCTCGGGATGCCGCCGAGCGGCGACGACTGCGGCTCGCTGTCGGCGTCGAAGTAGCCGTCACTGGCCGTGCGAACGGCGTCGGCCCCATCGGGGCGGCCCTCCCAGACGCAGCCGGTCGCGGCGAGGAGCAGGACGAGGACGGAAAGGCGAGACATAAATCAAAAGGGGAGTGGGCGGCAGGTAAGACGCCCGACCTCGAGGTCGGGTCCGGCTACTCGTAGCCGCGGAGCCGGGCGTAGGCCGCGATCTGGTCGTCGGTCATGGCGTCGCGCATGGCGAGGTGCGCCCGTAGGTGGACGGCGCGGAGTCGGGCGTGGGCTGCCGCCGCCATGGCGACGGCGCGTTCGACGTCGTCCGCGGTCGCCGTTCCCGACAGTCACACGGCGTCGAGCGCCCGCTCCGCATCGATCAGCTGGCGGCCGAGGGGGATGGCCTCTTCTAGCATCTCGGGGCGGAGCCGCTCGGCGGTCTCGCGCTGCTCGTCGGTGAGCAGGAGCGGCT
>NZ_JBARYR010000022.1:0-2574 GCF_049648075.1 Rubrivirga sp.
TGGGACGGCACGCTGTTTGGGCTTCGGCCCAACAGCCGAGGCCGAGGCTGCCTGTGGTGGGACGGCCTCGGCCTCGCGCGTGTCCGGTGGGTACGGTCGCGGTAAAGGGCCGCGTCCTCGAGGTCGATACCGAGTCCGTGGTCGCCTCCCTCGTCCGTCTCCAAGCCCTCGCGTTCTGGCGAGCGCCCTACCTCGGCGGTCGCGTCGCGCTGGCCGCCGTCAAGGGCGCGGGCGTGGCGTATGCCTTGGGCTCGGCCGCGATCCTCGGGTTCGTCCTGCCGGACTTGTTGAGCGTCGTCGCGCCGACGTGGTCCGCCCTCGAGGTCGTCGAGACCTGGATGCTGCCGGCGCTCGGGGCGATTGCCGTTGGCCGGCAGGTCTTCCAAGAGGTCCCGACGCGCGGAGCGACGGCATTTCTCGCGCTGCCAGTGTCTCGGGAGCGGATCGCGTGGGGCGTGCTCGTCCGGTCGATCCCGTCGCCATTTACCGTCGTCCCACTCGCGTTCGCCATCCCGTTCGCTGCGCGGACCGTCCGTTTCGAGGCCGGCGCGGGTGCGGCCTGGCTGTTCCTGGCGGCGATCCTCGTCGTCGTCGTGACGTCGCACGCCTTGTTGGTGATCTGGAAGACGAGGCTGGGCGCGCAACCCGTCCGAACCGTATTGCTCGCGGCGGCTGCCGTCGCGGTCGTCGTCGCCCTCGAGGTCGGGACCGATGGTGCTCTCGGCGCTTTACGAGCCGGCGGCCTCGAGGTCGTGGCGGTGCTCGGCGTGCTCGCCGGTGTGTCGCTGGGCGTCGCATACCGAGCCTTGGTCGCGGCCCTCTACCTCGATGGCGCAGGGATGCGCAAGGCCTCGAGGCTGGGCGGCGACATCGGGTTCGAGCGGGCCGGCGTTCGGGCGTTCCTCGACCTCGACTGGCAACTCGTCACGCGCGCGACGTTCCCTCGAGGCACGGTCGCGAACGCCGCCGCCGCGAGCGTCGCTTTGACCATCGGCGCGTTGCTGTTCGCCGAGCGGCTGTTCGGGACCGGCACGCCGACCGACATGGTCCTGGTGTTCTCGACCGGCACGGTCGCGGGCTCGGTCGGGCAGTACGCCGTCCCATTCGCGAGCGGCTTCTACGACCGGCTCCTGACGCTGCCCGGCGCGGTCCCCGCGTTTGCGCGAGCCAAAACGCTCGGCATCGTCGCCGGGACCGTCGCGCTCGGCGCCGTGCAGGCCATCGTGGTCCTCGTCCTCGAGGCCGAGTCGGTCTGGCTGATCGGCGTCTCGGTCCTGTACAGCCTGGGCGTGCTGGCGCCGGCCGCGCTGTGGGGCTCGACGCTCGGGCCGAAGCCGCTCGACGTGTCGGACAAGATGATGTGGACCAACACCCAATCGTTCGGCGCACAGGCGGTCGTGGCGTCGACGGCGGTTGTGGCAGGCAGCCTGATCGCGTTGGCGGGGACGGAGCACGGAGCCTCGGCGGCGGGCGCTCTCGGACTCGTCGGCATTCTGTTGTCTCCGGTCTGGCTCCGCGCCTTCGCCGCCCGCATCCAGCGCCGCCGGCACGCGGTCGCGCTCCGCTTTCGATCCGCCCTCTAGCTCATGCCCGGCGTCTCCCTTTCTGTCACGAACCTGGTCAAGCGCTACGGCGACGAGACCGCCCTCGACGTACCCGCCCTCGAGGTCGCACCCGGCGAGCGGATCGCCTTGGTGGGCAACAACGGCGCGGGCAAGACGACGCTGCTGCGCTCCGTCCTCGACCTGATCGAGCCGACGGCCGGGACGGTCACGATCGACGGCCTCGAGGTCGGCGGCTCCGGTCTGGGGTGGAAACACCGGGTCGGCTCGTACCTCGACGCCGGCTTCCTGGTCGACTTTCTGCGTCCAGAGGAGTACTTCCGACTGGTCGGCGGTGCCTACGGGATGTCCGCCCTCGAGGTCGATGCCCAGGTGGAGCGATACCGGTCGTTCTTAGGCGCCGCCCTCGAGGGCCGGCGGCTGATCCGGGACTTGTCGCTTGGCAACGCAGGCAAGGTGGGGATCCTCGGTGCGCTGTTGCCGAGTCCGGGGCTCGTCTTGCTCGACGAGCCGTTCGCCAATCTCGACCCCGGCGCCCGGATCGCGCTCGAGCGCTTGCTCCTCGAGGTCGACGCGACGGTGCTGGTCTCGAGCCACGACCTCGATCACGTCGTCGGCGTGTGCTCGCGCGTGTTGGTGCTGTCGGAGGGGCGCGTCGTGCGAGACACGCCCTCGAGGCCGGACACGGTCGCGGAACTGCGGGACTTCTTCGCGGCGGGCGGCCTGGTCGCGGCGTAGCGGTTGCGCAGTAGGGATTCTGTGGCCCCGTGGTCATCACCGGTCGCACGAGAGCGGCGGCGAGAGCCCGAACGTGGTGTGGCCCGCCAGCGCTTCTAGCGTCGCGAGGACCCTCACGATCTGGCGCGACGACCAAACGCTCGCAGGACCCCACGCTTCTCTGCCTCAGTTGAACATGGCGTCGTACGCCCGCTCGTCCGCGATCTCTATCCGCACGGGCTCCGACAAGCCGAGGTGAGCGACGACGCCTTCCCACGTGCTGAAAACGGATACA